>JANQSX010000130.1 GCA_028279085.1 Bdellovibrionales bacterium | reverse complement strand
ACTCTGTGGATAAAGGAAGGGAAAAATCAGATTTAAAATAAAAAGTTTTTTCTTCGTCTTATGTTTGAGTTTTTGCGGTTTTTTTGTTGATAATATTTTGCAAATATTTGATATCACTTGTTATTTTGTAGTTTTTTTGCTGTTGGTTTTTTAATTTTTTTAAGCTATTCAGTATAGTGGAGTGATTTCTTTTTCCAAAGTGCCAGCCAATTTCCGTGAGAGACAGGGGTAAATCTTTTCGAATTATGTATATAGCTATATTTCTGGCCAGAACGAGGTTTTTAGATCGGGAATGAGATTTTATTTCGGAGAGTTTTATATGAAAGTAGTTACAAACTTCTTTTTGTATTTGTCTTATTTTTATGGCGTTTGTGGTGGAAGAAAAAGAAAAGGGTGAGGGGTGATGTTTTTCTGATGAAAAACCAGGTGATGTAGGAATATCTTTAAAGAGACTTTGAACTAGAGCTAAGGAAGCTGGTTTGTTTTGTAACTCGCAGAACATTTTTATTTTATTTAAGTGACCCTCTAGTTCTCTAACAGAATGAGTGTGAATGTTGGCTATATGAAAAATAATTTCTTCGGAAAGTTTGATTTGGTATTTTTGAGACTTATTTTTTATAATAGCTATTTTTGTGTCCTTATCCGGTGCTTCCATTTCAGCAATCACCCCACCTTCAAAGCGGGTTTTTATTCTCTCTTTTAAGCCTTTAATATTGGAAGGTTTTTGATCGCTAACCAGAACAATTTGACAACCATTTTGTTTTAAACTTTCAAAAGTATGGAAAAACTCCTCTTGTATGCTTTCTCCTTTTCCTAAAATTTGCACATCATCTAAAAGCAACACTTGTAGATTACTTCTATATTTTTGACGGAAAAACCCCATTTCATTTTTTCGTATATGATTGATGCAATCATTAAAAAACCTTTCAGCCGGAAGATAGCGGGTTTTTATTTGTGTGTTTTCTTTTTCCAGGTAATTACCAATAGCATGTAATAGATGAGTTTTCCCGATGCCGGAAGGGCCGTAAATAAAAAAAGGGTTTATATTGTTTTGAGAAGGTTTTTGAGCAATGCTTTTAGCAAGAGATAAAGCAAAACAGTTTCCAGGCCCTTGGATGAAAGAAGAAAATGTCCAGTGTTGAGAAAAAACACTTGGTTTTTCTTTTTTTGCAATCGGTGGAGAGAGAGTTTTTCCTGGAGAAGGAGGAAGCGGTTGTTTTTCGTATACTTTTTGTATGTTGATAGTTTTAAAAGCCCGCTCCGTTTTTTTTATATAACTTTGAATAGAAGGAAGGTGATTTTTCAAAATTTGTTGGTGAAAGGAAGAAGGAACCTTGAGTACATACTTCTTTTCCCCTTTTAATGAGGAACTTTCCAGAATAGTCGTATCTAAGACGGAATGGAGAAGTTTTCCTTGAAAGCTTTTGTGTAGCATTTCCTTTATTTGTTTCCAAAGTACCTGCTCAGACAAAGGTTCCTCCCGTAATTTAGGAATGTCTTGATCTATTGTTTTGTAAATTTAGGGCAAAGAAAAAAAATATGTATCACAGACCTTTGCTTGACGGGAAGAGATAAAGTGTGCTTTTATTATGCGTCAAGAAAGTTGTAAGATTATAGTTTAAAGATGAATTTTTTCTTTTGGAAAAAAGGGTTTTTTATAGACTTTCAATAGTTGTAAATAGCTTTTATTCATTTCAACTAGATATCTTTAATTTATTGTTTTTAAAGAATAAATTGGGAATAAAAGATGAAAAGAACATATCAACCAAGTAATAAAAAAAGAAGTCGTTCTCATGGCTTTAGGTCTCGGATGGCAGATAAAAACGGGCAGGAGGTTCTTAATCGTCGTCGCAAAAAAGGCCGAAAACAACTTGTTGTATCTGTGGGAAGTAAATAACGAATCATTCACTAATAACCAAATTTTATTTTGTTTTATTTTTAGTTTGACATCATTTTTCTCACTAGAGTGAGGGGAGTTTATTCTTATGATAAATCAATTAAAGACAGGGTAATGAGCAGAAAACAAAAAAAATGGTTTTCCTTAAGCAAAAAGAAGGACTTTCTTTTGCTTAAAAGAAATGGTCGGCGATTAAAAAGAGAGGGTTTTTTTATTATTTATCTAAAAAATGAGTTGTCTTTGTGTCGTTTTGGTTTGTCTTTTCCAAGGTGGACAGGCAATGCCGTACATAGGAGTCGTTTTAAAAGATGGGCTAGGCATTTTTTGAAAGAAAAAGAAGATTTAAAAGGAGTGGATTTAATGTTGGGATTTGAAAAAAGAGAGAAAGATTTTTATAAAAACATGAAGTATGAGAGTTTTTGTATAGGTTTTGAAAAGCTATATCGCTTGATACAGCTTTAAGCTTTCATATTATTTTTATAGATGAATTGTGAACTTTGAGTATGTGATGAAACGCATTTTATTAATCATTTGTCTTTTTCTTATAAGGGTTTATAGGGTTTTTTTCTCTGCTCATTTTGGAGGAGCTTGTCGTTTTTACCCCTCTTGTTCTTGTTATGCTGAATCAGCGTTTTCATCTCATCCCTTTCAAAAAGCTTTTTGTTTGGTTTTGAGAAGGCTTTCTAAGTGTCACTTTTTTGGCCCTTTTGGCTGGGATCCGGTGCCGGAAAAAAATAAAAAAGGTAAATAATTGGTTGATTTAAAGATATGAAAGAAAGAGAAAACTTTTTAGATAAAAATACTTTAATAGCAGTGGCTTTAGTGTTCCTGGCTTGGTTTACCTGGGATGCTTATATGCGAAAAAAGTATCCTCAAAAGACAAACCCACCTGAAATAGTGTCTCAGAAAGAAGAAAAAGAACCGCAGAAAGAAATTCTTTCTAAATCCTCAGCTCAGAAATTATTAAAAAATCAAAACTCTATTTCACCGGTGTCGGAAACGGAAAAAGTTTTTTCCTTTAAAAGTAAAAATTTGTCTTTCGATATTTCTTCTCAAGGGATGGGTTTTAAAAATTTGGTTTTAAATCAGATTTTAGATCGCAAGGAAAAAGCGGTTTGGCTTTTTACAGGTGAGAAAAACCTTCCCTTTGAGACAAGAATTATGGAAAAAAACATCTTATATTTTGATATTAAACCGGTTTCTGAAAACTCTTGGGAAGGGACAGCTTTTTGGAAAGGGGTGGAAATAAAAAAAACTTTATCTGTGGATCCGGAGGCTTTTCTAATAGAAACACAAGTGAAAGTGAGTGGAGATTTAAGTTTTATTACCGGTATTAGCACTTTAATTACACAAAGCTTTGAAACTCAAAAACAGGGTTTTTTATCTTTTCTTACTCAACCGGATTTTTTATCTTTTTTTATATCTTCCTCAAAAGGGTTTGAACAAATTCCTATTATGTCTATGGATGAATCTCAGGCTCAGGAGTTACAATCCCAAGCTCCTTTTTCCTTGGTGAAAACAGCGGCTTTAGGAAGTAAATATTTTGGATTGGCCTGGATGGAAAAACAGTCGGATGTTCTACCTCAGTTTAAAATTCTTTTCAGGAACAAGCATTATGTGGGTGTTATTGAACATTCGATTTTAAATCCTCAGCAGGATTTTGATATTTCTTATAGGGCTTTTATAGGGCCAAAAGACTTTGTTTTTTTTAAGGAGGAATACCCGGCCTTAATTCGTTGGGTGGATTTTGGGTTTTTTGGTTCTTTATCTCGTTTTATTCTCCAAATTTTACAATTTTTTTACTCTCTGGTAGGTAATTGGGGGGTTTCTATTATCCTATTAACTCTTTTGGTCCGATTGTTACTTTTGCCTTTTATTCTTTCTTCTCATCGTTCTATGGAAATAATGAAAAAAGTGCATCCGGAAATACAGAAAGTTAAAAGCAAATTTAAAGATGATCCTCAAAGGATGAATCAAGAGGTAATGGCTATAATGAAAGCCCATCGTGCTAATCCTTTAGGGGGGTGCTTGCCTTTGCTTCTTCAAATTCCTGTTTTTTGGGCTCTTTGGAGGGCCTTAGCTAATAGTTATTCTTTGTACCGCGCTCCTTTTATGTTTTGGATTCAAGATCTCAGTTGGAAAGATCCTTATTATGTTTTACCGGTGTTAATGGGTTTTTTTATGTTTGTTCAACAAAAATTAAGTCCTGTAACTCCCAATAAAGAAATGGCTCGGGTCATGCAGATTATGCCTGTTTTTATGGCTCTTTTTATGATAAATTTTCCCAGTGGCTTGGTTTTATATATGCTGGTGAGCACTTTGTTTGGTTTGATTCAGCAGATTTATTTGAACAAAAAAGGAGTGGCTCAACCAACGATTCCTAGTCTGAATAGGTAAAAAATAGAGATAGAATGAACCCCGGCTTTTATTAAAAAAGGAGTGAAGTGATGTTTAAGAAACTATTTAAGGGAAAAGAGAAGGATTCAAAAGCTTTAGTGGAACAAATTTTACAGGATTTATTGGAAAAAGGGGAGTTTGAACTTTCCACGGAATTAAGACAAAAAGAAGACGGAGAAATTGCTATTGAAATTTTTGGGGAAGATGAAGGTTTATTAAAAACAAAAGATGGTCGTTTACTTTTAGCTCTGCAAACCTATCTTAATAGGGTGGTGCAACATCATTTTTTTGGCCAGAATATAGTTGTACGCTTAGATTCAGGAAATTTTTTTGAAGAAAGGGAAAAGAGACTTTTAGATCTGGCTGATAAGTTAAAAAATAAGGCTCTTTCCACCGGTCGTCCAGTATACTTAAAAAAGTCACTCTCTCCTTTTCAAAGGCGAAAAGTGCATCAGTTTCTAGCAGAAAGGGGAGGAGTAAAAACTTCTTCAATCGGGGAAGGTTTTTATAAAAATATTTGTATCACTCCAAAATAACTTAAATGGGACCGACTGTGATCTTTTCTCTTCTCAAAAAACTGGTTCTTGGACAAAAATAGACAGTAATTGGATTTTTCAAATTAAAGAAATATAAGTAATTATGAAACAGGAAATTTCTTCCTCTCATTTTGTAGTGAAGAGATCACAGGATGAAGATATTATATGTGCTCTGGCCACCCCACCCGGAGAAGGAGCTTTGTCTCTCATTCGGCTTAGTGGTAAAGGCACTTTTAAGGCTATTAGAAAAGTTTGTTCTTTTTTGCCCCAAAAAGTGAAGGCTCATCATATTTATTTTGGAACTTTTTTACATCCAAAAACAAAAAAGTTTATAGACGAAGTGTTACTCCTTTGTTTTGAAGAAGGTCGATCTTTTACAGGTGAAGAGAGTGTGGAAATAAGCTGCCATGGAGGACTTTTTCTTTCTTCTCTTATTTTAGAACTTTTACAGTCTATAGGAGTCAGGTTGGCGGAGAGAGGGGAATTTAGTTATCGGGCTTTTATGAATGGGAAAATAGATCTTTTGCAGGCGGAAAGTGTTTTGCAACTTATTCAAAGCCGTTCTCCAAAAGCTCATGAGCAAGCTATGAGAGGGTTAAAAGGAAAGTTGTCTGATCGGTTAAACCTTTTAGAGCAAAAACTTTTAAGAATTCTTTCTCATTTAGAAGCCGGTATTGATTTTAGTGATCAGGAAATACAGCCTTTTTCCGTAGATCAACAAATTTCTTTTTTAAGAGAAACAAAAACCTATGTAAAAAAAATGATTGTTGGATTTCAACAAGGGAGAATTAATCGAGAAGGGTTCAGTGTAATTTTATTAGGGGCACCTAATGCCGGAAAATCTTCTTTATTTAATTATTTAATTCAAGAGGATAAAGCCATTGTCACAGAATATCCAGGTACTACTAGGGATATCTTATCTGCCCGGCTTTTATTGAACGGGCGAGAGCTTTGTGTGAAAGATAGTGCCGGCTTTCGTTATAATCCTGATCCGGTAGAAAAAAAAGGTATTGAGAAAACTTCAGAGCAACTACAGTATTCTGATCTTTGTCTTTTTTTATTGGAGAGCGACTTACCTTTAAATCCGGAAAAGTTTTTTGGTATAGAAAAACTAGATAGGAAAAAAACAATTATAGTATTTAGTAAATCCGATCAACTGACTGTCTCGGAAAAAAAGCGCTTTTTAGAAGAGGTGCTTTTATATTTCCAGAAGAAAAATTTAGCCGGTTCCTTTTTTACTGAAAATAATATTCAGATAGATAAATTAAACAAAGAACCTCTCTGGTTAAGTTCTCAAACCGGGGAAGGGGTGAAAACCTTAAAAGAAATTCTTTATAGAGAATCTGAAAAAGAAGTTGATGAAATTTTTCTTTCCACCTCTCGTCAACTTCAGGCTTTACAGGAAATAAGTATTTTTTTGAATCAAGCCGCCGAACTTTTAAATAAAAAAGCTTCTTCAGAGTTTATAGCCTTTGAATTACAGCAAGCTTTGTCGGTTTTATATAAGTTGTTAGGGAAAGAGTATAATGAAGAAGTGATCAAGCAAGTTTTTAAAGAATTCTGTTTAGGAAAATGAAATTCAATTTAGATTTTCTCATAATTCTTTTTTATATAAATACCTGATAGTGGTTCTTAGGGTTTTTACAAGTAAACTTTTAAAATTAAAATGTAAAAAAGGCGAGGTATGAAAAGTTTTGACATTATTGTAGTGGGAAGTGGTCATGCCGGAGTGGAAGCGGCTTATGCAGCGGCCAGAAAAGGTTGTTCTGTTTTAATAGTGACAGTTAATTGGGAGCGTACAGCTCATATGAGTTGTAATCCCTCAATAGGAGGATTGGGAAAAGGTCATATCGTAAAAGAATTGGATATTTTGGGAGGTCTTATGGGGCGAGCGGCGGATGCTACTTGTCTTCAATTTAAACTTTTAAATGGCTCTAAAGGTCCGGCAGTCAGAGGTTCCCGGATGCAATGTGATAAGGAAGCTTATTCTTCTTTTGTTAAAGACTATCTTACTTCTATTGAAAAAATTTTTTTTATTTCAGCGGAAGTGAAAAAACTTCATTTTGAGAAAAATATTTGTAAAGGGGTTATTACAGATAAAGGAGATAAAATATTTGCTCAAGCGGTCATTTTAACCACAGGAACTTTTATGAAGGGAATAATGCATATTGGTTCCACTCAAAAGTCGGGAGGACGTGTGGGGGAAAAAGCTACTAAAGGACTTTCCGATCAATTAAAAACTTTAGGGTTTCCTGTTTATCGTTTAAAAACAGGAACCCCCCCTCGATTAAAAAAAAATAGTATTGATTTTTCTAAACTCAGCCCTCAAAAGGGGGATGAAAAATTTAAACCTTTTAGTTTTTTCAGCTCTCAGGATTTAAAACTTTCACAGATACTTTGCTATTTAACTTATACTAATGAACGCACTCATGAAATTATTCGGAAAAACTTAAAATTTTCTCCTCTTTATTCAGGAGCTATTAAAGGAACCGGACCTCGATATTGTCCAAGTGTAGAGGATAAACTGATTCGTTTTGCTGATAAAGATCGGCATCAAAGTTTTTTGGAGCCTGAAACCCTTACTGGAAATTCTATTTATCTGCAAGGGCTTTCCACGAGCCTACCCGCCCCTATTCAGTTGAAATTTTTAAGAACTATTAAAGGTTTGGAGCAAGTGGAGATTTTAAAACCTGGTTATGCCGTGGAGTATGATTTTTTAGATCCACAAATGTTATTTCCTACTTTAGAGACAAAATTATTTAAAAACCTTTTTTTTGCCGGACAAATTAATGGTAGCAGCGGTTATGAAGAAGCGGCCGGTCAAGGATTAGTTGCAGGAGTAAATGCTGCAAGTCAGATTAAAGGGGGTCCTTACTTTATTTTAAAAAGGCAGGAAGCCTATATTGGAGTTTTAATAGATGATTTAGTAACTAAGGGGACAAAAGAACCTTATAGAATGCTTACTTCTCGTGCAGAACATCGACTTATTTTAAGAGAAGATAATGCGATAGAAAGACTTTTTCATTTAAGTTCCAAGTTTCAACTTCTTTCTTCAAAGAAAGAAGCTATTTTGGAAAAGGAACTTAAAAACAGAAAAAATCTTTTAAATCTTTTAAACACGGTTAAGCTCGTTCCCAGTGAACAAACAAAACTTCAACTTAGGGAGGTAAAAGCACCGGAGTTAAATAAAGCACAGAGTTTGAGAAAATATTTATGCCGTCCGGAAGTGAATTGGAAAAAAATGAAGTTTTTAATAAAAGAACATAAAGATTTGCGATCAAAGTTTTTGGATCAAAAATCTTGTATGAA
>JANQSX010000108.1 GCA_028279085.1 Bdellovibrionales bacterium | reverse complement strand
TTGATACGCTCTTAAGTCCTCAACACTCATAACCCCTTTATTAGCCTTAACTGTTTTAACAATATCCTGCCCAATCACACCATTGTAAAATAATGTTCTTTCTTTTCGGCTGATAAGCCTTAAAGCCTCTGTTAATTTTCTTTGTTTCACATATTCTCCGGGCATATAAGGTGTGCCATCAGAGTGAAAGAAAATCCTTTTACCGGTCGTATTAAAATATTTAGTTTTATCTTTTGTCCTCCTCATCCATTGCCCTGAAACAATAAAACCATTATTTGCCAATTTAATGGCTGGTTGAAGTAATCGGGACCAGGGAAGAGAGCCATATTTTTGATAAATAGCCCATTGACCGGCTACAAATCCAGGAACTCCCACAGAAGCACCTGTTTTTCTTGGAGAAAGACCGCTTTTAACATAAAAATCTTCTGTTACTTTAGCAGGAGCTATTTCACGAAAATCTAAAGCTTGAACATCTGATTGACTTTGTAACAAAGCAAAACCACCACAGCCCAAGGAAACAAAATAAGGATGAGTCACGCTAAGAGTAAAAGCTCCCGCAATGGCAGCATCAAAAATATTTCCTCCTTGACGATAAATTTCCTCAACCGCTTTAACCAAATGAACAGAAGGACCGGATACAATAATTTTTTGGGTTTGAATTGGCTTTGCCCAGGAAAAAAAACCAAAAAATATTAAAAAGATTAGAAAAATTAATTTTGCCATTTGCATACATATAACTATTTAAAATATAAGCCAAAACCATACCTTATTTACAAGCTTCTGTAAAATTAAGATTTTGTTAACGGGCTTTATTAAAGTTTTATATTAGTATGAATTAAAAATTTTATATTCCTGGATTCCGGTTTCTACTAAAATGACACTTTTTATGCATTATTTTGTAAGATAATTTAATAAAATTGGTTTACCATATTTTCAAATACTTCCCCTCTTTCCTCATAAGAATTAAAAATATCAAAACTAGGATAACCAGGCGATAATAACACTGTATCCCCAATACGGGATTTTTGATGAGCAATAAGCACCGCCTCCTCAAAAGTTCCAATAACGAAAGTTTCTGAATAGTCTCCAATCTGCCGATTGATTTTTTCTTTAGCTTCTCCTACTAAAATGAGATTTTTTACTTTTCTTTGGATACGTTCCGCTAGAGGTTTATAATTCAACCCTGTATCTTTTCCACCCATAATTAATATCACATTATCTTCAAAGACATCCAAAGCTTTCATCACAGAGTGAATATTAGTAGCCTTAGAATCATTGTAAAATCTCACTCCTCCTACTTTCCTTACATAGCTTAAACGATGTGAACGGCCTGTATAAGCGGAAATAACTTTTTGAATACTTTCCCAATTGGCCCCATTAATCCGAGCGGTTAAAATAGCAGCCATAATATTTTCATAAGAATGACCTCCTTTTAATTTATTATTTTCAATGCTGTAATATTCAATCTCAGGTCCTATTCGCACCCGTATTTGATTTCCTATCAAAATAGCACCACCAATTTTCATAATTTGAGATTCCAGAGATTTCTTTCTGGAAAAATACCTAAGACAACCTTTTTGTACACTCGGATCACGGGCCAATTCCAAAATAGCTCTGTCATCCGCATTTAAAATAACTGTAGTTTGATCAGATACATTTTTAAATATCTTTCTTTTGGCATTAACATATTCTTCCATACTGCGATAACGATCCAGGTGATCTTCCGCTAAATTAGTAAATATAATATTTTGTGGTGTCATTTGTTTTACATGCTCCAACATAAAACTGGAAGCTTCCACCACTAAAAAATCCGCTTTTTCCCCTGTATAAAGATATTCACTTAAGGGTTGTCCAAAGTTTCCTCCTGCACAAACCTTTTTTCCTGATTCTTGAAGAGCTTGATAAATTAAATCCGATGTAGTGGTCTTTCCATTTGTACCGGTCACCACTAAAAGAGGTTCTTTTATAAAACGGGAACAAAATTCAAATTCACCGGTCACTTCCACTCCTTGCATTTTTATATATTCAAATAATTTTAAATGAGAAGGAATACCCGGACTGAGAACCACGTAATCTTTATTTAAAAAACTTTTAGGACTATGACCTTCCAGTTCCAGTTGAAGAGGTAGATCTTCCACTTGTTCCAAATAATACGCCAGTTCAGCTTCTGATTTATGATCACTAATAGTTACTTGAGCTCCATACTTGACCAAAAAGCGCGCTAGAGCTACACCGGTTTTTGCCAATCCAACAACTAAAACTTTTTTATCTTTTAATTCACTTAATTCCAACTTTTAACTCCCTCCTTTACATAAAACATTATCTTAATTTTAAAGTAGCTAGACTGACAACCGCCAATAAACAAGCCACAATCCAAAATCGCACAATAATTTTGGACTCTTCCATCCCTTTTAACTCAAAATGATGATGTAAAGGAGCCATAGCAAATATTCTTTTTCCCGTCATCTTAAAACTCATACCCTGCAAAATAACAGACAATGTTTCTGCAACAAAAACTCCACCTAAGACGGCTAACAAAATTTCATTTTTAGTAAATACAGCTAATGTACCTAAAAAAGCCCCTAAACTTAAACTACCTGTATCCCCCATAAAGATTTGAGCCGGATAGGAGTTGTACCATAAAAACCCTAACCCACCTGCAACAACAGCAATAGCCAAAGGGGTTAATTCTCCCGCTCCGGCAATAAAAGGAATCCCTAAATAAGAAGCCAGGCTAAAATGTCCGGC
>JANQSX010000059.1 GCA_028279085.1 Bdellovibrionales bacterium | reverse complement strand
TCTAGTGCCTTCCCGTTTATATCCAGGTTCTTTTTATGCCTTAGTACAAAGTCCTCAGATTTTAAAGCAGCTTTTGATGGTTGCGGGTACTGATCGTTATTTTCAATTGGCTCGCTGTTTTCGAGATGAAGATTTACGTTCCGATCGGCAGCCGGAGTTTACACAAATTGATTTAGAAATGAGTTTTGTCAACGAAGAAGACATTTTACAAATAAACAGGGAGCTATTAAAAGTTCTTTGGAAAAAATTTAAAAATAAGGAGATAGGAGATATTCCTTCTTTGTCTTACAAACAGGCTATGGAGGAATATGGAACCGATTGCCCGGATTTAAGAAATCCTTTAAAGTTAAAAGACATCAATCAGAGTGTTCAGGGATCCGGCATTGAGGTTTTTGAACAAGTATTAGAAAAGAAAGGGATAGTGAGGGCTTTAGCTCTTCCGAATCAGGAGAACTTTACTAACAGCCGCATTAAAAAAATCACAAATGAAGTAAGAAAGCGAGGCTTAGGTGGTTTAATGTGGATTAAATGTTTGGAGGATGGCAAATTAAATTCTCCGGCGGAAAAATGGACAACTACTTCCGTTTTGCAAAAAATCTTTGAAGAGGCCGGAGGAAAAAAGCAAGGTATTGTATTTATACTGGCTGGTTTACCTATAGAAATTTATCCAGTAGCGGATTTTCTTATTAACTGTTTAGGGAAAGAAGAAAAACTGATTCAGACTGGTATAGATAAGTTTGTCTGGATCAGAGAATTTCCTCTCTTTGAATACGATAGTAAGCAGCAAAGGTGGAAGTCTTGTCATCATCCTTTTACAGCTCCTCTAGATGAAGACCTTACTTTGCTTTTAAGTCAAAAATGGGATGATGAGTCGGCTCCTATTAGAGCTAAAGCTTATGATCTGGTTTGCAACGGTCAGGAATTGGCAGGTGGTAGCGTACGTATTCATGATAGAAAAATACAACAGGCGGTATTTAAAGCTCTCTCTTTTAGCTCTGAAGAATGTCAGGAAAAATTTGGTTTTTTTCTGGAAGCTCTTCGCTATGGCACTCCTCCTCATGGTGGAATTGCCTGGGGATTGGACAGACTGTTAATGCTTTTAAGTGATACAAACAATATTAGAGATGTGATTGCTTTTCCTAAAACCACCAGCGCTTTATGTTTGATGTCTTCCGCTCCTTCTCCGGCTGGGAGAGATCAGTTGTTGGATTTAGGTATTCAGATAACAAAGAAAGCTCCACCTCGAATGGAAGAATAATGTGTTTAAAATTTAGAGTTTTTATATTTCTATTATTTCTTAGTGGATGAGTGAAATCTTACAAGTCAAAGCCAGTTCAAAAGTTCAGACATGCGTTTTGCCACAGGGCAGGCTTTCAGCCGCCCTGTGTTCAAAGCCGAACTCATTTTGAACTGGCTTTGACTTGTAAGATAAACACTTATTCATTTTAACAAGATATAAAAAGCCTAAACTTTAAACAAAAAAATATAAATCAGTTTACAAAGAAAGCGTCCGGTTGGGATAAGTGGGCAAAAAGTGTT
>JANQSX010000040.1 GCA_028279085.1 Bdellovibrionales bacterium | reverse complement strand
GTTAGAAAACGATTTTTTGTATAGAATCCGAAAGAAGGTTTTATATGTCTCAAATGAAAGTTAAAATTGAACGTTCTCATTTTTTTGATTTAATTTCCCAGGCAAACAGCTTAATTGAGAAAAGAAGTGTTATGCCGATTCTTTCTAAAGTACTAATTAGTACAAAAGAGGATAGATTATGTGTACAAGCCACTGATCAGGATAATAGTTTGCAAAGCCAAGTCCCTGCTCAAATAGAAAGCTCGGGAGAAGCAGTAGTGGATGCTCAGAGTCTTTATGATATTTTAAAAGAACTGCCGGAAGGTATGATCAGCTTTAATGAGTTAAATAATAAAAAATTAAAATTAAAACAGGAAGCTTCTGTATTTCATCTTTTGAGCTTAAATGTTCAGGATTTCCCCGCCTTTCCACCTTTTAAGATGGTCAACTCCTTTAAAGTTAAAAGTAAAGTTTTAAAACACTTGGTGGATAAAACCTCTTATTGCTCTTCTGTAGATGAGACACGATATCACTTAACAGGGGTTTTTTTTGAAGTGGGGAAAAACATAATACCGGCAGGGACAAAAAAAATAACAAAAGATAAATCCGAAGAATTATGTTTTCGGTTTGTAGCTACAGATGGACACCGTTTAGGTTTAGCCGAGTATCCCTTAAACCACTCTCTTTTAAAAGAGGGGGTTATTATATCCAAAAAAGGAGTGCAGGAGCTAAAGAAACTTATTTCTTATTCTTCTGAAGAGGAAGATATTGAGGTGGCCGTGGCTCCCCCTCGTATTTTGTTTCGTTGTGGCGAAGCTATTTTGAGTGTGAAGCTTGTAGAAGGAAATTATCCTAATTATCAACCTTTGATTCCTAAAAACAGCTCTGTTTCAGTTGTTATAGACACGGAAAAATTTATTCAGGCTTTACGAAGGGTTTCACTGCTTTCCAGTAACCGCTTTAAGGGAGTTAACTTTCATGTTAAAGAGAAACAAGTTCTTATGGAAGCAGAAAACCCTGAGCTAGGTTCTGCCCAGGATGAAGTGGCTTGTATTAGAAAAAAAGGAGAAAATTTAAAAGTTCGCTTTAACGCCAGATATGTTCTGGAATCTTTAGCTTCTATAGAGAGTGCACAAGTTCTTGTAGAGTTTGGAGGAAGTGAGGCTCCTTGTACTCTTCAACCTTTCTTGGGGGTAAAAAAAGAAACACAGCAGAAACAAAGTCTCTGTGTGGTTATGCCCATGAAAATGTGATACCTTTGTTATAATCTGGTTTGAATTTTCCGGTCTCTTTGATTAAAGATAAAAGAAAGAAAAAAAATGGAAAAAACAAGCCAACTCTTTTTAAAGAGACTAGATTTACATTGCTTTAGAAACTATTCTTCTCTCCGTTTTTCTCCTTCTTCGCAAAGTTTAATTGTGGGCGGCAATGGTCAGGGGAAAACCAATATTTTAGAAGCTTTAACCTTGCTTTTTACCGGCTGCTCCTTTAGGGCGTCTTTGCCGGAAACATTAATACAGGAAGGTCGGTTATCCACTTGTATTTCAGCGGAAGTTTTTGAAGGAGATAAAAAAAGCTTTTTAAAGTTTATTTTAGAAGACTCAGGAAAAAGACAGTTCTTGATAAACAATAAAAGAAGTTCGTTTTCTTCTCTTTACCGGCAATTACCTTTAATTGTTTTTAATCCGGAAAGCCTGAATCTTTTAAAAGGTCCGGCGGAGAATCGAAGGTGGTGGTTGGATCATTGGTTGGGCTTACAAGAAAAGAAATCTTTTTCCAGAGACTTTAAAAAAGCGCTTTTGCAGAAAAACCAACTTTTAAAGCAAGTAAAAAAAGGTTTTGTTTCCAAGAAAAAAGCGCAAGCTCTTTTAGAGAGCATAAATGAAATCTTTGTAGAAAAAAGTCTTCATTTAGTGAAAGCCAGGCGGCTGGCTTTAGAGGAGCTGAATCTTTTTTTAGCGGAAAGCGCTGAATTTATTTTTAGAGATTTTAAGGGAGAAAACAACACAATCAGAAAAAACAAAGAGCTTAAAATAGGCTTGTCATATACAATGAAAGGACAAGAACAAGATAGCTTTATAAAAAGAGAAGAGCTTTTTAAGCAAAATAGCTCAAAAAGGCTTTTTCAAGAGATGGAAGCGGGTTTAAGTCTCTATGGTGCTCATCGGGATGACTTTAAGGTTTTTTTTCAAAGTAGAGATAGTCGATATTTTTGTTCCCAGGGTCAACAAAGGGCCTTACTTTTATCTATAAAAATCGCTCAAATTTTGTGGCTTTTTCGAGTGCGGAAAAATAGGGGCTTACTTCTACTTTTAGATGATGTTTTTTCAGAAATAGATAAACACCTGATTTTTAATTTGCTACAATTTTTAAATGAGATTCCTTCCCAAATAATACTAACTTCAACGGAAATCCCTTCTTTTTTAGATAAAAGGAAGTTTCAAGTGTTTTACTTAAATGAAGGGGTTTTAAGAAAGGAAAATACAAGTGGAAGAAAAAACGAAAGCTCCCACCCCACCCCTTAATAATAAAGCGTATGACGCTTCCTCTATTCAGATTCTGGAAGGTAGGCAGGCGGTCAGAAAGCGCCCGGGGATGTACATTGGAGATGTGGGGCATAGAGGGTATCATCACTTGGTTTATGAAATTGTAGATAACTCCATAGATGAAGCTTTAGCTGGTTTTTGTTCAGAGGTTCAAGTAACCCTTCATCTCAATGAGTTTGTTTCTATTGAAGATAATGGACGGGGGATTCCTGTAGGAAAGCATGGTGATAAAAGAAGCGCCTTGGAAGTGGTGATGACCGTTCTTCATGCCGGAGGAAAATTTGATCACGATTCTTATAAAGTTTCAGGAGGCTTGCATGGAGTGGGAGCTTCCGTAGTGAATGCTCTATCCTCTTCCTGTCAGGTCACTGTACAAAGAGAAGGAAGAAAGTGGCAGCAGGACTACGAGAGAGGTGTTCCAACAGGAACTCTTAGGGATATCGGTAGCACCGGTCAGACAGGCACTCGTACCACTTTTCAGCCGGACCCGGAAATTTTTGATAAAGATATTGTCTTTGAGTTTGAAACTTTGTCGGCTCGTTTTAGAGAGTTAGCTTTTTTAAACCGAGGTTTAAAAATTGAACTCAGAGATGAAAGAAAAGAAAAAATTAAAAATCAGGTTTTTGTATTTGAACAAGGTTTGCCCGACTTCATTTCTCATATTAATAAAACAAGAAACCCTCTTCATTCAGAAATTTTGTTTTTTGAAGGGAAGAAAAAAGATGTAGAAATGGAAGTAGCTCTTCAATGGAATGATTCCTATTCTGAGTCTATTCATACTTATTGTAATAATATTAATACGATGGAGGGCGGAGTTCATTTAGCCGGCTTTAGAAAGGCTCTTACCCGAGCTACTAATACTTATGCGCAAAGCAAAGGATGGATAAAAGATATTAAAGGTTCTTTGGAAGGAGAAGATATTAGGGAAGGCTTGGCGGCTGTAGTTTCAATAAAGGTAAAAGAACCGCAGTTTGAGGGGCAAACAAAGACGAAGCTAGGGAACAGTGAAATACAAGGCTTAGTGGAATCTTTTGTACAAGGAAGTTTGTCGGATTGGTTTGATAAACATCCTTCTTCCGGAAAAAAGATTATCGATAAATGTGTAAAATCAGCTACAGCTCGACTGGCTGCACGGAAAGCTAGAGAGCTTACCCGACGGAAAACGGCTCTAGAAGGAGGGGGGCTTCCCGGGAAAATGGCAGACTGTCAAGAAGTGGATCCGGCTTTGGCGGAGTTATTTTTAGTGGAAGGAGATTCTGCAGGGGGGAGCGCAAAGCAAGGAAGAGATAGAAAAAATCAAGCCGTACTTCCGTTAAGAGGAAAAATTATCAATGTGGAAAAAGCCCGGTTTGAAAAAGTTTTGTCTAATGAAGAAATAAGGACAATTATTATGGCTTTAGGTATGGGAGTGGGAAAAAATGAGATGGATATTTCTAAAATACGCTATCATAAGGTTATCATTATGACAGATGCTGATGTGGACGGTTCTCATATTCGTACTCTTTTACTCACCTTTTTTTATAGACAAATGCCTCAGATTTTAGAGAAAGGGTATGTATATATTGCCCAACCTCCTCTTTATAAAGTTAAAAAAGGTTCTGAGGAAAAATATCTAAAAGATGATAGGGCTTTAAGTCATTGGCTTGTAAACAGACAATTAAATAATATGCAGTTTTTAAATAAAGAGCTTTCCAATGGAGGATACACAAACGTCTCCTTGAAAGAAGCAACTGCTTTTATATTTAATATTCAAAGAAGGAAAAATCTACTAGAGCGAGAAAGCTCTCCTGTCAGCAGAAAGAAATTGGCCTTTTTTGCAACAGTACCGGAGGAGCTTTCCTTTTTATTGAAAAACCCGGAAAAATTCAGAGAATATTTTTTAGAATTTAAAAAACAAATGGAGTCTTTAAAAGAACCTGTGCCGACTTCTTTAGTGGAAGAGAAAGACGAAAATGGAAACTTGGCCTTTGTGTTAGAAAGTGGTTTGTATGGTCGGAAAACACAAATGCTGTTTGATGAAAAAAAAGCGGAATCTCTGGAGTGGAAACAATTAAGAGAGCTGTCGCAAAACTTAAAAAACTTTTCTCCGCTTCCGCTTCATGTAAAGTGGAATAAAGGGAAACTTGAAAATTCAAAAAAAGAGAATAGATCCTTAGGGGATCAGGAACTGTTTTATAGCTATGAAAATTTTTATGATAAATTGATGTTGGAGGCTAAAAAAGGAGTGGTGATTCAAAGATATAAGGGGTTAGGGGAAATGAACCCCGATCAACTATGGGAAACCACATTAAACTCTGAAAACCGGAGATTGATTAGAGTTACTTTAGAAGACTCTATGCAGGCCGATGAGACATTTAGTGTGCTTATGGGGGAAATGGTGGAACCAAGAAAACAGTTTATCTATGATAATGCTCTTTCTGTTAGTGATTTGGATATTTGATTCTTAAAAAAGGTTTTTATAAAAATTTAGTGTGGGAAAAATAATATGAATGAAGAAAAAAACAAAAATATTTTTGATGTGGATATTAATCAGGAGATGAGAGAATCTTATCTTCAATATTCCATGAGCGTGATTGTGGGGCGTGCTCTCCCTGATGTGCGGGATGGTCTTAAGCCCGTTCATCGTCGTATTCTGTTTGCTATGAAAAACCTCAGGAACACACATGATAAGCCTTATAAAAAATCCGCTCGGGTAGTGGGAGATGTAATAGGTAAATATCATCCACACGGAGATACAGCTGTTTATGATTCTATTGTGAGAATGGCTCAAAGCTTTTCCATGCGTCATCCCCTGGTGGATGGGCAAGGGAACTTTGGATCCATTGATGGAGACGCTCCGGCGGCTCCTCGGTATACGGAAGTTAGAATGACTCCTCTAGCTGAAGAATTATTGGAGGATATTGATAAAGAAACTATTCCTTTTAGTTGGAATTATGATGATACCCTTCTTATTCCTCAAGTTTTGCCTTCTCGTTATCCTAATCTTTTGATTAATGGCAGTGAAGGAATTGCCGTGGGAATGGCCTCTCGGATACCACCTCATAATCTGGAAGAAGTGAGTTCAGCTTGTGTGGCTTTAATTAATAATCCGAATATTTCTGATGAAGAGTTAATGAGTATTGTTCCTGGCCCTGATTTTCCCACCGCGGGAATTATAAAAGCCCAAGCGGGACTTATTTCCGCCTATAAAACGGGAAAAGGTATTATTACTGTTCAAGCTAAAGTGGAAATGGCGCAAGAAAAAGGAAAGGATGTAATTTTGGTGCATGAACTTCCTTATCAAGTTAATAAAGCTCGTCTTATAGAAAATATCGCCACTCTTGTTAAAGATAAAAAAATAGAGGGGATTTCTGATATAAGAGATGAATCTTCTAGAGAAGGTATGAGGATTGTAATTGTTCTTAAAAGAAAGGAAAATGCGGATGTTATTTTAAATCAGCTCTTTCGTCACACCAATTTACAATCTCGGTTTGGAATTATTTTTTTAGCTTTGGATCATCAAAATCAACCAAGGATTTTTTCTTTAAAGCAAATGTTAAAGGCTTTTGTAGAACATCGCTTTGATGTAGTTACTAAAAGACTTGTTTTTGATTTAAGAAAAGCTCGGGCCAGAGCACACATTTTGGAGGGCTTAAAAAGAGCGCTGGATCATATTTCTGAGGTGATCACAATGATTCGTTCCGCTCAGGATGTGGGGGAAGCTCGCACAAAACTTATGACCAATCTTTCGTTATCCCGTGAGCAAGCTCAGTCCATATTGGAAATGCGGCTTCAGAAGTTAACTTCTTTGGAAAGAGAAAAGATCTTTCAAGAGCTGGAAAGTCTTTTAAAGGAAATTGAAAAGATAAAGAGCACTCTTTCCAGCGAAGAAGCGATTTACAATATTATTCAAGAGGAGCTTTTAGAAATAAAACAAAAGTTTTCCATGCCGCGAAAGACTGTCATTGTTCCGGGGGAAGAAGATCTTGTGGAAGATAAAGATCTGATTCCGAAAGAGGATGTTTTAGTCACTCTTAATACGGATGGCGGAATAAAACAAATTTCTTTAGAAGAATATCGTCTTCAAAAAAGAGGAGGCTCAGGGTTAAAAGGAAGTGCTCCAACAGGAGATATCAGTGTCTGGAAAAGCTTGTGTGTAAATACACACAGTGTTCTTCTAGTCTTAACGGATAGGGGAAGACTTTATTGGTTGGACACTTTTCGTATTCCGCGCTTAAGTCGCACTTCTAAAGGTCGTTCCATTAAAAATTTAATTCAACTTCAAGCCGATGAGCAAGTGCAGGTGGTTTTACCCGTTGACTCTTTCTCCAAGCCTGGCGCCCATTTGTGTTTAATGACTAAACAAGGAGTGTTTAAGAAGTCCTCTCTTGAATATTTTTCCAAACCCAGAAAAGGAGGAGTAATCGCTATCGGTATAGATGATGAAGATCAATTGGTTTCCGCTTGTATTTCCTCTTCTAATGAAGATATTTTTATTTTGACTAAAAAAGGTTACTGTATTCGATTTCCCGAAGAAAGCGTGCGCCCTATCGGTCGGACAGCTAGAGGGGTAAGAGGCATCCTATTAAGAAAAGGGGATACAGTGATAAGTATGGATAATATAAATAAAGAGTTGGAAACCACCTATATGACGGTTACTTCTAAAGGATATGGAAAAAGAACTTCACTTAAAGAATGTCGGGTTCAAAAAAGAGGGGGTATGGGTATTACCGCTCATAAAATCACGGAGAGAACAGGAGAAGTGGTCTCTTCCCATTTAGTGGAAAACTTTCATCAGATTTTGATAATGACTAATCAGGGTCAATCCATTCGGTTTTCTTGTAAAGAAATTTCTATTATCAGTCGTTCCGCTCAAGGAGTTCGTCTGATGAAGTTAAAATCGGGAGAACGGGTTAGAAGTGCCAGTATTGTTAATGAAGACAATAATAATCAATGATTAAACATTCGTATTAAAATGCCCTTTCCTAAAAAAATATCATTTCGTTAAAGATGGGAGTTCAAAAGGGAGCGGATAATGACAAAAGAACAGTTATATAATTGTTTGCTTTGTGGCTTTTTTTTTATTGTTCTAAGCAACTGCTTTTATTTTGTGGATTCAATGAGAAAGGCGGAAACAGCCCTTAAGAAGGGAGATTGTGAGAAAGCTAGAAATTTTTTTCTTTCCTCTCCTAATAAAAAGTTAAAATTTGCGAGAAAAGCGGGAAATCTTTGTCTTTCTAACTCACCAAAAACGGCTGTTTGGTTTTATCAGTATTTATCTGAAAGGGAAGATATAAATAAGTCCTTCTCTTATAAAAAAAAAATAGCTGATATTTATTTTGAGATATTAAAAGATTATGAAAAAGCTATAGAGGTATACTCTTTTTTAAGTGATCAAAATTTTTCCAAGAAAGAAAAAAATTTTTATGTTTATCGTATAGCTATTTCTTATTTTGAATTAGGAAAATTTTCAGCTTCTCTCTCTTTGCTTAATAAAGAAACAAGCTCTGCCGCTTTTGATTGGCGGGTATCATCTTCTGATAAAATATACTGGGATAACAAGTTTTTGATGGGGCGAGCCTTTCTTATGCTGGAACGGTATATGGAAGCTGAGCAAATATTTCAGGAAATACAGCAGAAAAACCTTCCTTATTTTAAAGAAAATAAACTTTTTATTTATTTATCTTTTATCTATGAATTACAGAAAGAGTTTCATCAAGCCATCTCTGAATTGGAACAATTTGAAAGCACTTCTGAATTTTTAGCCAGTAAAATCCGTCGACTTAAGATTCGACAAGGAAATCAACCGGGAATGTCTGGTCGTATGAGAGTAAGGATAAAACCTAAGAAGTGAGGGTGAAAGAAACACCTTTTTACCGCAATGCACTATAAATAAAGCCGATAATTTTCATATATTTCTATAAAATAAGGTCGAAAAATGAAAAAAACTCAAGGTTTAAATAAAAAAGCATTTTTACTGATAGGGATAAGTTTTGAAGTAGTTATTTTGTTGATGCTATTTATTTGGCTTGGGCAAAAGGCGGATCGTCATTTTCATACCAATAATTTTATCACTATGATTTTGGTAATTTTAGCTTTATTTATTTGGTTTTATCAGCTCATTCGTCTTTTCGGTAAAGAGAAATGAGGAGGTTATTATAATTTTTTATAGTCAGATTTTATATATTTTGGTTACTATATTTTCACTGAATAGTTAATGTTCCTTAATTTAATGTATATTATGTTTTTACTTGATTGAATTCCAAGATTTTTAGTATGGAAGAAATTAAAAGTTAGTGTAAAGAATATAATTATCTGTTTAAAAAAAATCCCGGGAGTTTTAAGTTGGTACATTTTGAATGGTTAGAGCTTTTACCTTTTTTAAATAGTGGAAATTTGCACATAGCTAATATGTTGCTTGTGTGTTTTGTGCTTTCATTGTTGGTCTTGGGAGCTAGAAGGGTTTTGAAAAAATCAGAAGATCCATTAGTGCCCTCCGCTCGTTTTTCTTTAAAAGCTTTTTTTGAAAACTTTATTTCCATTATCACTTCTCTTTCTGATTTAGTTGTGGGTTCTCAAGGTAGAGTTTTTGTTCCTTTTTTTGCCAGCATTTTTATATTTATTTGGTTTAATAATCTTTTGGGGCTTGTTCCCGGGATGGGAGCGGCCACCAGTAATGTTAATACAACTTTGGCATTAGGGGCTTTTTCTTTTCTGGTGTACAATATTTATGGTTTTAAAGAGCATGGATGGGCTTATCTTAAACAGCTTATGGGTCCTGTTTTATTTCTTGCCCCTCTTATGTTTTTAATTGAATTAATATCTCATTTAGTGAGGCCCTTAAGCTTAGGCTTGAGGCTTTATGGCAATATGGTGGGAGATCATACTGTATTAGCTATATTTTTGGATTTGGCTCCTATTGTCATTCCTGTTATTTTCTATTTTCTAGGATTTTTTGTTTGCACTATGCAGGCTTTTATTTTTACTATTCTGAGCATGGTTTATATGAGTATCGCTCTGTCTCATGAACATTAATGTTATTTTAATAATAAAGGAAATTATCTTTTAGTAAAAAAGGAGGAGTAAAAAATGAAAGAACTTTTTAAGTCACTGTACTTATTAATAACAATAGGTGTTTTAAATATATTATTTTCTAGCTGGGCTTGGGCGGAAGGAGTTGTTCAAGCGGAGGAATCCGGAGAGGGAAGCGGTTTTTATGCTTTAGCTGCCGGACTGGCTATTGCCATTGCTGCTTTCGGAGGAGCTTTGGGGCAAGGAAAAGTAGGTGCTGCCGCTATGGAAGGTATCGCTCGAAACCCGCAATCTCAAAAGATTATGTTTATTCCCATGATTATAGTGTTGGCGTTAATTGAATCCTTTGTGATCTTTTCTTTTGCTATTGCCATGATTATTGCCGGTAAATTATAAAAGCGGCTCTAAAAGAGGATAAAAGAACGAGATCTTATGACTTGTTAGTTTATGGGATATTTAACAATTGATAAAAGCGGCTTTGTATTTCCTCTAAATCTTTTTTTGTTTTGCCTCCAAAACGAAAGGTCCATTCACTTTGTGTATTGGAAAGGCGGGCAAGTCCCCAGGCCTTTTCAGAACTTACTCGTAAGCCATCAATGACAGAACAAAAATAGGCTTTTTCTTTTGTATAATATTTTTTGAGAGTTTCTATTTTTTTCCGTGCTTCTAAAACATCTGTGTTTATTCTTATTTCATTTGTTTCTTTACTATTTTTTTTAGGAATTAATTCTTCCGGGAGTTTGTTTGTTTTTAAACAGATACTTATGAGGCGCAAAAGGGCATAAATGCCATCGTCAATAGGGAAAAAATCATCTAGGAAAAAGAAGTGGCCGCTAAATTCTCCCCCGAAAGAAGCTTTCTCTTCCAGGGTTTTCTTTCTGGTGAGACTATGTCCTGATTTCCACATTGTCGTTTTAAGATTTTTTTCTTTTAGAAAATTAAAAAACCAGTCGGCACATTTTACATCCGCTACTATGGAAAAGTTTTGCTTATTATTTAGATTATTTTTTAATAGATCAGAAATAAAAATAGCCATTAACTCGTCTCCGTGAAGAACTTTTCTATTCCTTCCCACAATGAATAAACGATCTCCATCTCCGTCAAAGGCTGCTCCAAAATCCAGATTTTTTTTCTTAATCATTTCTTGTAAGCTTTTTAGGTTTTTTTCATCAGAAGGATCGGGGGGATGGTTGGGAAAATGCCCATCCGGTTCCGAAAAAAGCCAGTGGATTTTTACCGGAAGATTTATAGCCTCAAACACTTTTTTTGCTATAGGCCCACTGACTCCATTTCCACAATCAACACCTATATTTAAAAGTTTTTTATTTTGATTGGATTGAGAAGAAAGAACAGGAGATTTCAAGAGACAAGAAATATAATCTGTTTCTATGTTAAGTGAAGTCCTTTTTCCCAATGAAAAAGATAATGAAGAAGTGTTTTTTATTATTTCTTTTAGCTGTAAAATTTTTTCATCACAAAGAGTTTCTTTATTGAGCATTATTTTAAACCCGTTAAAATGAGGAGGGTTATGGCTAGCCGTTACCATGATAGAAGCTTGGATGTTGTTATAAAAATAAGAAGAAAAATAACAAAGTGGAGAAGAAACCATTCCCAAAAACCATACCTCAGCTCCTGCTTGCACCAGAGATCGGGATAAATGTTCCGCAATTTCCGGGCTACTTAAACGACAATCATGTCCAATAGCCACCCCTGGTCTTTTATCTTTATTTGATTCAGATAGGTTATTTTTTTGATAAAAAATTAAAGAAGCTTGAGCTAAATTTTTTACAAAATCTAGGTTAAAATCTTTTTTATATATTCCGCGGATGTCATTTTTTCTAAAAATTTTTTCATTCCATTTCATCTTTTTACACTTTCTGTATAGCCCAAAGTAAAGCCCGTTTCATGGATTCTTCGTCCGCTTTGTTTTGTCCGAAAATATCTTTGGCAGTACCATGACTAACGCTGGTTCTAACAAAAGGAAGCCCCAAGCTTAATTGAAAACTTTTTCTTTCATGTATCATCTTAAAAGGAATAAGAGCTTGATCATGGTAAAGACAAATATAAACGAAATATTTTTTCCAATTTTCTCTGAAGAAAGCCACATCAGGCACTAAAGGCCCTTCTACTTTGTTTTCCCAGGTTTTCAGTGTTTTTTTTAAAGAAAATTCCTCAGTCCCTAACAAACCTTCCTCTCCGGCATGGGGATTGAAAGCTAAGAGAGCCGCTTTTTTATTTTTTTCAGTAAGAGATAGATACGGTTTCATCTGAAAACACAGCTTAATACATTTATTTAGAGTTTTTTCATTCCACTTTATTTTTGTTAATGGAATGTGTCCGGTGAGTAGAATAACATTAAAAAAATTTCCCAGGAAAGTCATAAACACATGATCTGTTTGAGAGAGTTTTTTTAATAATTGTGTATGCCCTCTCTCCGTAAATTTTTCTGTTTGCATTTGTGTTTTGGAAAGAGGTCCGGTAACTAAAGCGGTTGTTTCTTTGTTTTCCAGACAATTTTTAGTGGCTTTTACAACCCATTGAGTGGGTGTGGAAGGACCGGCTATATCCAATAGAGTGTTCTCTTTTTTTTCTCCATAAGAGTTATTACAGAAATTTTTTTCATCTATGATAATACGATTGAAACGTTTATCTAACTGTTTGAATACTTCTTTGTTGGTTTTAATGGATCTCCAGAGGATAAACTGAATATTCTTTTGTGGCCCTAGTTTTGTTAAAGCTTTTGTTCCGATTTCCAACCCGATTCCGTCTGTATCTCCGGTGGTAATATGAATGATCTTCATAAGCTGATTTGGACAAAAGCTTTAATTTTTTTTTCTTCTAACCAGGTTTTAAGGTTTTGATTAAAAAGTTCTTCAAAGAGTTGAGCGGAAAAATCTTTTTTTCTTTTTTGATTTTTGACAGTGATAACAGGAGTTTTCCACAATACTTTGAAAATGTGGTATCCGGAAGGAAGAGACAGTACTGCGGATGTTTGGCCGGTAGAAAGTTTCTCGATGGCTTTTTTAATAGAGGGATGTAGAGAAGAAAGTTTTATTTTTTTTAAAATTTCTTTTTTCTCACCTGTTTTGCTGGGACTCCATTTATCAAAAACAGTGGAATCTTTTGAGAGAGCCTGAAAGGTTTTTTGGGCTTGTTCTTTTCCTGAGTCTGTAAGGGGAAAAGCTAAGTAAGCTAGTTCATATTCAAAAGAAGTAAAAAGAGCTTTTCCTTGTTTACGCAGGGCATATTCATTCAAGTCTTCATCTGAAATTCTTATTTTTTCCATAATTTCTCTTTGTATAAGCATTTTTCTGGATAAGGCTCTTCTTAAAAACTCTTTATAAGAAGAAGAGGTAAAGTGGTTCCTAACTAATCTTCGACTGAAAGCTTTTTTTGATAAAGCTCTCTTTTTTCTTTTGTGTTTTATTTCCTTTTGTATATGTTTTTCATTTATTTGAAGTTGTGTTTTGGCGGCGGAAATATCTAATAGTTTTTTATAGATCAAAAACTCTAAGAGTATAGAGTCTTTTTTTTGTAATTGAGCTTTATTAAAAAGATTTAAGAGAAAAGAATCATCAAAAAAACCGGTTTTTACTCTTTTTCTAGCTTCTCTTAAATCCATGAGACTTATCATTTCCCCTTCTACCGAAGCTAGTGTTTGTTCCACTGTTTTAGCTGTGGAGAAAACAGAAAAGCAGAAAGGTAAAATGAGAAAAAGATATTTCATAAGAGTATCTTTTATATATTAAAATCAGGGTTTTAACAAATAAAAACAGAAAGAAATGATACTATAGCAATTTTACTTTTATTTTTTTTAAAGCTTCTTCATTTTTTAAAATGTGCAATTTTTTCACTTGCGTATCCATCCATTTTGTAAAGAGAGATTTTTGTCGTTGTATGAGTAGTTTTTGACTGATTTGTGCTTTTGCCTTGTCAAAGCTTAATGTTTGGGCTGGTTTTTTATCCAGAACCTGTATAATGTGATAAGCGGGGGCACTGGACCAAACAGGACTTATTTCTTTTATTTTAAGAGGAAAGGCTTTGTCAAAAAGCTCTAGTGTTCCTTTTTCAA
>JANQSX010000236.1 GCA_028279085.1 Bdellovibrionales bacterium | reverse complement strand
CTCTAACACTTTCCGGTGAACTAAAAGAGTTATTCAGAATACATTGGCAAATTCCACTCCCATCTCTTAGTAGCAGGAAGCCAATTTTACCAGAAGAACGTAGGTTATACACCCAACCCTTTAATTGAACGGTGGTTTCATTATATTGATCTAAATCAGCAATAAAGGTTTGTAACAATTTGAAGTTCTCCTCATAAACTTGCACTAATTAAAAATATAATATAGACAATATATACTTAAAAGCAAAGTCTGAGTTTAATAACAAATGGTGAAAAATGAAAAAAAACCGGAAAAATAATAAGAATAATCTTATTTTGATTAGTGTTAGTTCTCCTTATATTCGCATTGCTCAATTAAAAGGAGGAATTTTATCTGATTTTCATTTAGAGAATTTTTCTAGCCCTTCCCAAGTGGGAGCCATTTATAAAGCGCAAGTCGCTAAAAAACAAGCTGCTTTGGAAGCTTGTTTTGTCAATCTGAATAAAAACACTTCAGGGTTTCTTTATATGGGTAATAAAACACAAGATCAAAAAAACCAAAAAGAAAACACAGAAGTTTCGACTGATTCACATCTGGAAAAAACGAATATAACTTTAAATGAAGAGCCGGAGAGTAATAACAGATTACAAACACTGAAAACCGGCCAAATGCTTATGGTTCAAGTGGTTAAAGATCCTTTAAAAGGAAAAAGTTTTCGGGTGAGTGATAGGATCAGTCTGCCTGGAACCTATTTAGTTTATTTACCTAATTCTCCTTTTCATATTGGGATTTCCAGGCAGATTGAAAAAGAGGAAACAAAAAAAAAACTTGTACATTTTGTGCAAAAATGGTGTGGAACTGAAGCGCTCATTATTAGAACTAAAGCTGAATCAGCGAGTGAGGAAGAGTTAAAGCGAGATTTTGAAAATTTAAAAAAAATCTGGAGAGATATTTTAGAAAAATATCAATCCCAAAAAAAACCAGGACTTATTTGGTCTGATGTGTCTCTTTCCTTTCAGGTTTTAAGAGATACGTTAACAGAAGAAGTGGAAAAGGTTTTAGTGGATGATAAAACCGCTTTTGTTAAAATTAAGGATTTTGTAAGTAAGGAAATGCCTAAAGAAAAACATAAAATCTCTCTTTATAAAAGTACAGATTATACTGTTTTTGATAATTATAACTTAGAAGGAAAATTGAATAGTTTGTTAAGTAAAAAAGTGCAATTGGATTCTGGGGGGGTTATTGTCATTGAGGAAACAGAAGCCGCGGTAGTGGTGGATGTAAACACAGGTCGGTTTATGGGAAAAAAGGAACCGGAAGAAAATATTTTAAAAATTAATAAAGAGGCTGCTAAAGAAATTGCCACTCAACTTCGTCTTAGAAATTGTGGAGGTATTATTATTATTGATTTCATTGATATGGAAATGGAAAGCTCTCGTAGTCAACTCATGGAGCTTTTAACTGATGAGTTAAATAAAGATCGCACTCCTACCCGGCTTTTACCTATGTCTGAGTTTGGAGTAGTGCAACTCACTCGAAAAAGAAACCGCGCTTCTTTATTAGAAAAACTCAGCTCCCCCTGTCCTCAATGTGGGAATCACTCTTTCTTAAAAAAAATATAGTGAAATTTTGGTATCATGACACAAAACATTGACAATTCTGTTACGGAGAGTGTATTAAATAATAAAAAATGGATGCTAAATTGAGATAAAGTGCTTAAAAATTACTAAATTTAAGGTGTTTTAATGTATGTGATAATACAAAATGGGGTGCATCAGTATCGGGTGGAGCCTGGACAATTTTTAAAAATGGAAAAAATCCAACTTTCTGAAGGGGAAAGTTGGAAGTGTGGGCAAGTTTTAGCTTTTCAGGATAAAGCTGGTGAACTTGTTATTGGTAACCCTTATGTGGAAAAAGCGGAGGTGCATGGGCGAGTCGTACGACATGGAAAGAGTAAAAAAATTCTTGTTTTTAAAAAGAACCGAAGAAAAGGTTACCGTCGTACTCAAGGGCATCGTCAAGAATTTACAGAAATATATATTGAAGCTTTTAATACTCCTAATGGAAAAAAAATAAAGGCTGATAAAAAACAGGGGCAAAAAAAAGTTTTATCTGGCCCCTCTCAATCAGTGAAAAGTGTAGCAAATAAAAATTCAGCAAGTATCGTGACAAAGGAAAATGGAAAAAAAAGGAGTAGGGCTTTACAATAATGAAAACCGCCCTAAATAAAGAGTATGGCTTCCAA
>JANQSX010000264.1 GCA_028279085.1 Bdellovibrionales bacterium | reverse complement strand
GTTAGAGAGATTAGTTGCGATTCGAAAGAAGGATGTTGAAAATCGTAAAAAATGGTTTCAAAATAAAAAGAAAGCTGCTGAAAATAAACAGAACAAATTGTTGGAAGCCAGAAGAGTTCAACTTAAAAAAGCAGAGCAGTGGCTTGAAAATAGAAAACAAAATCTGAAAAGGGTTCTATCTAAACATCTTCCTGCTCAGGAAAAGGAAAAAAGACAGAAAGATTCAACGACGGAAAATATTTCCACCACCAGAGCATCTACTCATAATCAACCGGCTACTCAACCGAGTGGAAACTTAAGAACTTGTGATATTGTGTCCTCTAAATTTGGATTGTTTGAAAATAAATTATCTGATTATTGGGCACAGGAAATGGTGGGAGCTGATTTGTTAAAAGAAGAAGTCAAAAAAGCGGATCCGGTTGAAAAAAAATTAGTTGAAGCATTTGATGTACGTAGAAGAGATCATGATTTTAAAGTAAGAAACATTATTTCACATAAAGGTCCACATTCTGTTTTACCTGAATTGGGAGACAATATTGGAATCAGCAATGTTCACTATATATCGGATATATTAAAAGTGGCTGATCGTTTATTAAGTAAAGCGGATAGGGTGTGTAACACATCTAGTTGAGAGGTAGTTACCAGAATATTTCTGACAGTGAAAATAAGGAAAAGTATATATGAACGGCATATATGAAAAAATTAGGGAAATAGTTAGAAGAGTACTTTCAAAGTTAAAAACACTCACTCCTGCGAAAAAAGCTATAATAGCTATGGCCCTCATATCTGCTCTTCTTGCCTATTATGCTCGCAGTAATAAAAAAAATAATGAAGAAAGACAGACACAAATTAAGGAGAGTCCTCAAGAAGTTCCCTCGAATAGGAGAAGTAGTAATATAGTAGCTTATAATGACCCTGATAAGCAGTGTAAAGCTGATAATCTTCCCTCTTTCATAAATGTTTCTTTGGGTTGGGGAAATTCATTAACTCCTTTATCCGCTTTTAAACAGCTTTCTCCTCCTTCTATTATGGTCTTAGCGGCAGGTAATGATCATCCGCTTCCTTTAAGTGCTTCAAAAATACGAGCTTCAAAAGAGATTGGTGCGATTGTTGTAGGTAGTATGACTCCTGATGGGCAAAGTAGTGCTTTCTCACAGCAAGGTGAAGAAGTACATATTTCAGCTCCTGCAGATCAATATATGAGTTCTGTTGATAGAAATGGAAACTATGCAAGATTCGGAGGAACAAGTGGAGCCACTCCTTTGGTAACAGGGAGCTTAGCTGGATTTGAATGGCTATCCGGCTATCATCCTACGGCTGCTGAGGCGAAGATTCTTTTAAAGAAAACAGCTATTCCAACTTTAACTGCAAATAAAGTGCCTCGTTTAAATGGTGTGGGTATGTTAAATGCTTATAAATTGGGAATGGTTGGAAAAAAACTCAAACTCACTTGTGGAAAAAATATAGCTTGTTTCAAGGAAATGATAAGGAAAGATTCCACTTACGACTTTCCAGAAAATTCAGGTTTGCTTCAAGCGGTAAATAGTGCTTTTCCTCATTGTAACAGTAATCAGTGTAGTAGAGAGTCAGGTAAAACCTGTGAAGACAAAGCGGCTGTTTTTAAAAGATTAAGAAAAGCCGCTTTTTTGAATCCTTCCAATGGAGAATTATGGAGAAATATAGCTTGTATTTACGACTCTGGCAATTTTACAAAAAATGCCCGAGGGGCAATGAGTATTTATAAAGCTACTTTTGGAAATGTTGACATGTCTTTATATACTCATTGTGAAGTGAACGAAGATTGTATTCATGTACCTTCTTGTGCTTTCTCTAGAGTAGGTCAGGTAGTGTTATTACCTGTAAATAAAAGTTATATAGCCGAATGCCAAGGTAGAATTTTATGTAATGGTAAGTGCCGATGCGGAAATCAGGAATTTGATTTACCTACTAGACGACAAAATGTTTTTGGATCTAATCGAGCGTATTGTGTTAATTCAAAGTGTGTGAGTCGTTACAGAACTTATGTTGGTCGTCTTCAACAACCTACAGAGCGACAACCTGCTCAAAATGAGGATAGTACAGTTGTAAAAAATATAAATATAGGAGACGCAGGTGTAAATGAAGAAGTGGATACTAGTGGTGACACTAGAGGCGGTGGTGGAAGCGTACAATAAAAAAACGGAGGGCAGAAAAATCTCTCCCATCAAGGTTGGTTTAGACAGAGAAGAAATACGAGTTTACTAGGAATAACAAAAATCTATTCTATAAGCGAATTAGTGAGTGCTTACAATTCCGGTGCAGGCCGGAGTCCAGTATTTTTATCTACTTTGCACCAGTTTATTTCTTTTTTCTGCTTCCCTTTGTAATAATAAGCTAAATTATTTTTTATCAATTCCTCGGCTAGAGATAGACCATCCACTTTTACATCCGCTACAATACGAAAGTATCTGCCTCTTTTCACATTTTCCAAGTCAATTCTTTTGGCTGCTTTTAATAATGTTTTCACTTTTTTTTGAGCTTCTTTTGCTTTTTTTATTTCACAAGGATTTTTTGCATTCATTTCCGCTGTGTCTATATCGGGCAGGCGCACTTTTATTTTTTTACCGATAATAGGGTGTACATTAGGAATATGAAAAGTAATAGTGTCTCCATCATAGTTTTTTATGTACTTTACACAACGAAAATTTTTACTATCATGTATACATTTAAATTGATTTTTTAGATTAGTAGCGTAGCCAACTTTTAAAGTAAAAAGAAGTAAAAGAGATAAGCACTTCATCTTTTAAAACAGTTTTTGTCCCTACTTAGTCTTTTATTTTGTGAATATTAAGTGAATTATTATTTTATATATTGAGCTTGTACTGAATAAACTAACATAACTTTATAATTTTGTAAAGTGGTTTTGTTATAAAGCTTCACGGTTAAGTATGTTATATAAAAAAATAGTGCTTTATTTTATAAATGTAGGAGCATATATTTAATGAACTATTGCTAGTTAATTAGTTTTATTATAAAAAGTATTTTGTTTTTTTATTTTCAATAGGTGATATAAAAATGATATGGGGGGATTAAGAAAAATGGAAAAAATAGAACAGCTATCTAAAAATCATTCATTGGAAAATAAGGCTCTTTTAAAGTTGAGAGAGTATATGAAAAACTCTTCTCAGAAAACAGGACTTATCCCTTTAGAAAATTTTTTCAGAAATAAGGAAGTTTTCAATTTTAAAATATCTCCCAATGGAAAATATTTAGCTTATTTAAAACCTTTTCAGAACAGAATGAATGTTTATGTTTGCAGGACTGATGATTCAGGTTCAGAAAAACGAGTGACTAATCAAACTACAAGGGATGTTGATGATTTCGGGTGGAAAGAAGATCAAACGATTATATTTATGAAAGATTTTAGAGGAGATGAAAATTTTCATATTTTTCGTGCCTCCATAGATGGGGAAGAAGAGATAGATTTAACACCATTTAAAGATACAAAAGTGGAAATTATTGATTACCTGGATGGCATTTCTGATGACTATATTTTAGTGGAAACAAACCAAAGAGAAAAATCTGTCTTTGATGCTTATCGGTTAAATATAAAAACAGGTGATATAAAAATGATTGCTAAAAACCCAGGCTCCTTTGTAGGTTGGCTCACGGATCACAGAGGTCATTTAAGGGTGGCCTATTCCATTGAAGGGACAGATCCTTCTATTTACTATCGGGATATAGAGGGAGAGGAATTTCAAAAAGTGATAACAACTGATTTTAAAAATGACTGTTATCCTGTGATATTTCATTCTGATAATCAAAATATTTATATTTTCTCCAATATTGAAAAAGATAAGAAATCTGTTGAACTTTTTGATCCTAAAGAAAAAAAGATATTATTTACTTTGTTTTCTCATCCTGAAGTAGATGTGTCGAATTTGTTATACTCAAAAAGAAAGAAGAAACTCTTAGCAGCCCGTTATTACACATGTAAAATGGAGTATCATTTTTTTGATTCAGAATATAAAAATATTTTTCAGGACTTACAATCAAAAATTCAAAAAAGGGAAACTATTATTGGTTCATGGAATCGGGAAGAAAATCTGTGTGTGGTTTTCGCCTACAGTGATCGGAATGCAGGTACTTATTATCTTTATGATGTAAAAAATAAAAATTTAAAAAAAATAGCTGATACTTGTCCTTGGTTTGAAGAAGATCTAGCGGAAATGAAACCAATAAATTACTTATCAAGAGATGGCCTTAATATTCATGGGTATCTCACTTTACCTAAAGGTAAAAAGAAAAACCTTCCACTTGTGGTTCATCCCCATGGAGGCCCTAAGACAAGAGACATATGGCAATATCACTCAATCGTTCAATTTCTGGCGAGCCGAGGTTATGCTGTATTTCAGATGAATTTCCGTGGTTCCGCAGGCTATGGTAAAAAGTTTTGGACATCCAGCTTTAAACAATGGGGAAAGAAAATGCAGGATGATATTACGGATGGTGTTCAGTATCTTATTGAAAAAGGGATTGTTGATAACACTAGAGTGGCTATGTATGGAGGTAGTTATGGAGGCTATACGGTTTTGGCGGGATTAGCTTTTACTCCTGATTTATACGCTTGTGGGGTGGATTATGTAGGTATTTCCAATCTTTTTACATTTTTAAAATCCATTCCTCCTTACTGGAAACCTATATTGGAAGTAATGTATGAAAAGATCGGTCATCCTGAAAAAGATCAACAGCTTTTAAAAGAAATTTCTCCTCTATTCCATGTAGATAAGATTAAAGCTCCCTTATTTGTCGTT
>JANQSX010000263.1 GCA_028279085.1 Bdellovibrionales bacterium | reverse complement strand
GGAGGTCAAAAATTAATTGTGGTGGAAAGAGCTTATTTAAAAGATGAAACTAATTCTAGTGATAGAAAAACAGATGCTAACTTAATTCGTTTATTTTTGGCGGATTGTTCTACAGCTAACAATGTTTCACAATATCAATCTTTAAAAAAAGGACGCTTTGTTACTTGTGGTAAAAGGTTGCTTGCCGACTTATCCGCCACTTTTGGAGATTCAGTGGATAATATTGAAGGTATCACCATAGGCCCGGAAGTTTCTAAAGGAACTTACTTGTTGGTTTTGGTTAGTGATAATAATTTTAATCCTGCGCAAAAAACACAGTTTTTGTTTTTTCACTATTCCCCAGAAGAAAAATAAATCATGCCTTATCCTTTAGTTTTAAAAAAATATACAGAATCCTCTTTGGTGTCTCCGGAGCAGTTAGTAAAGTCTAAAGATAAGAACCTACTGCCTGCTCGTGTTGTATTTTGTTTTTCTAATACTGTAGCACGCTCTTTTAAAAAAACGCGGTTCTTTGAAAAAACTATAACTTCTCATAAAACAGGCTGCACTGTTGATTTATATAAGAAGAAACAAAGTAAAAAAGAGGTGTTGGCGGGAGTAGTCAGTGATTTTGGCATAGGAGCTCCGGCCAGTGTATTGTGCTTTGAACAACTGCGTGTTTTGGGAGCTAGAGAATTTATCAGCTTGGGGATGGTTGGTTCTCTAAATCCGAAATTTAAAATTGGGGAAAAAGTACTTATAACAAAAGCTTTTAGGGATGAAGGATGTTCTTATCATTATAAAAGACCTTCCGCTTATATCACTCTATCTAAGAATAATATTTACGCAAAAATGGTCAATACATTAAAATTAAAATTCGTGAGTAGTTGGACGACAGACGCTCCTTGTAGAGAAACAAAAACAGAGGTATTGCACTTTCAATCTAAAGGAGTGGAGTGTGTGGAAATGGAAGCTTCAGCTTTAATGGCGGTGGGTGAATATTATGATTTGTCTGTTTGTTGTACGGGAGTGATATCGGATCATTTATCTTCTAAAGGCTGGGTTCCTCAATTTTCTCATCCGGCTGTTAAAAAAGCTTTGTATGAGTTACTGAATCAGGTATTATTTTTATAAAATAAGATTGTCATTTCTGAAAACTGAAAGTCATTTTGATGGTAAGAAAGCCCTACTAGGACTTTCTTTATTCCGGACTTGATCCGGAATCCAGAAAATTTTTTATGGCATCACTGGATTCCGGCTTCCGCTAGAATGACATTTTGAGTGATTTTAACCGATGGGGTAAGGAGTTTTTTATGTCTCAATATGACTTTGATTTATTAACTATTGGTGGTGGTTCAGGAGGGGTGCGTGCTAGTCGTTGGGCGGCAGGTCTGGGAGCAAAAGTGGCAATATGTGAAGAAAGTCGTTATGGCGGAACTTGTGTGTTGCGTGGTTGTATTCCAAAAAAATTAATGCTGACAGGCTCTGAACTGCCCGCGCATCTTAAATATTTTTCCTCTTACGGTTGGTCTATTGGAGAGCATGCTCTTAACTGGTCTATACAAAAATCCGCTAGAGATAAGGAACTGAGTCGTCTGGAAGGAATTTATGAGAACCTTCTTTCTAAAAAAGGAGTAACTGTTTTAAAAGGACATGGAAAGGTTCTTTCTCCTCACACAGTGGAAGTGAGTGGGAAACAATACAGTACCCGGTTTATTTTAATAGCTGTAGGCAGTCAGCCTTTTATGCCGGATATTCCGGGTATAGAACACGCGATTACTTCTGATGACGTGTTTGAAATGAATGAAATGCCTCATTCTATTTTGATTATGGGAAGTGGATATATAGGAGTGGAGTTTGCCAGTATTTTTAATGGATTTGGTTCAGAAGTCAGTCTTGTATTTAGAAGAGAGATGCCCTTAAGAGGTTTTGATGAAGAAGTAAGAGCTTTTCTTCATGAGGAAATGAGTAAAAATGGTGTAGAGATTATTGCAAAGAACACAGTAAAGAAAATTATAAAAAAAGGTGAAGAGTTTGATGTGATGCTCAGTGGAGGAAAGGTGAAGACAGTGGAAAAAGTGTTGTTTGCTACAGGAAGAAAACCCAAGTTGGATGACTTGGGACTAGAGTCTTTGGGGATGAAAATTAGTCAACAAGGAGAGATTGAAGTGGATGAATATTTTGAAACATCAGTAAAAGGAATTTATGCTTTGGGAGATTGTTCTAATACTCCTTATCAGCTTACGCCGGTGGCTACATCAGAGGGGATGCTTTTAGCTGAGCATCTGTTTTCTGAATCAAAAAAAGTAATGGATTATCATTTGATACCCACGGCGGTTTTTAGTCGTCCGGCCGTGGCGACAGTAGGTTTAACAGAAGAACAGGCAAGGGAAAAACATGAATCCGTAAGTGTTTATACTTCGCGGTTTCGCCCTTTGAAATACACGGTAACTTCCATAGATAAAAAAACTTTTATGAAAATGATCGTGGATAAAAAAACAGATAAAGTGCTTGGGGTTCATATTGTTGGAGATGATGCACCGGAAATGATGCAGGGAGTAGCTGTGGCCTTAAAGGCAGGGGCTAAAAAAGCGGATTTTGATAAAACGGTGGGTATCCATCCTACGAGTGCGGAAGAATTTGTCACTATGAGGTAAAAATGAAATCAGCTGATTTTCAAGAAAAATATAAAGAGTTTGATATTCCGGTACCTGAAGTGCATTTTGTTTTAGGTTCTTTGATTGGCTCGGAATTAGATGAAGTAAGTAAAAAAACTTCTTTTTCCAAATGGGAAAAACGAGGTCGTATTTCTTTTTCCGAAATGCCGGATTTACATTCCGTATCTGCTCCTTTTCATAAGGCTTGTTATGAATATTTCTATCATAAAGAAAAGAATAAAAGTGTTTGTTTTCAATTAGGAAGACTACATGGTTATGAGGGTTTAACAGCTCAAGAAGTTGTAAAAACTGTTACAGGACCGCAACAAGCCGGCACAGACTGTTTTGTTCTTTCTAATATCTCAGGAGGTTTAAAAAAGGAATTGGTTCCGGGTTCTATTGTAGCCATAACAGATCATATTAATTTCACAGGACAAAGTCCTCTTACCGGATTATCCAGGAAAAAGAAAAAAGATTTTTATTTTTTAGATATGGAAAAGGCTTATGACTCTAAATCCACTTCAGCTATCGTAGAAAAAATGAGAGAAAAAAAGTTAAATGTGTCTTCAGGTGTGTATGTGGGTGTATCAGGGCCTCAATTTGAAACTCCCGCAGAGGTACGATTGTTTGCTTCCTGTGGTGGAGATGTGGTGGGGATGTCCACAATATGGGAGGTTATAGCTCTTCGTTATTTAAAGGCTACTGTAAGTGCTTTTTCTATTGTGGCTAATCCGGCCTGTGGAATAGGTGAATCGGTGGAAATAGATCATTCTTTGCTAAAATCTTGTGCTACTGCGGTTATAGAATCTTTTTTTGATTTTGCAGAGAAATAAAAAAAAGCCTCATGTAACATGAGGCTTTCTTAAAACT
>JANQSX010000255.1 GCA_028279085.1 Bdellovibrionales bacterium | reverse complement strand
CAACCTCCTTATAGTTCTTGGGGTGTATTAGCAGAGGAGGGATGGAAATCACTTCGCTCTTATCCTCATTTAATGATTGCTCCCGGGGTGGCTATTTTTCTCACTATGATGGCTTTTAACTTAATGGGAGATGGACTGCGAGATGCTTTTGATCCTAAAAGTCGGTAAATAGAGTTTTTTGCATTAAAAAAGACTTTTTTTAATGTTTTGACCTTATAATACAGTTGTTTTCCCACTAAAATGTAATCAAGTGTTTAATTTCCATACACTTTATATAGAAACCTTAATTTAATATACAATATAGTGTTTTAAAATGAGATGTTTATATTTTAAGTAAGAAAATAATGATAAAATGTTAAAAAAATGTTTCATATCAGCTGATAATTCTATACCAGGAAAGTAATAATAATGAGGTAATTATGATAAAAAAATATTTTTTAATGTTTACGAAAAAGAAAAAGGGAAGTGCCGCGGTTATTTTATCTCTAATTGTTTCCGGTGCTATCTTAAGCACTATTTACATAAGTCAACAAAGTGTGGATTCATTTTTATCTGCTGAATCTAAATCCGGAGAAGATTGGGAATATAATTTTGTTGCTAAGAGCGGTATAGTTTTAGGAGCTTATCTGGTTTCAAATAACCTTATTTTATGTAAGGAAGGAAGCTGGGATGATCATGATGCTGCTTGTAAGTGGAATGATCGTAGTGCAATGAATCTCAGTGGTTTTACTGGTTTAAGCGATAATCCTGTAGTGAAGACACAAGATGGAAGACAGGTATTATCTATAAAAGCTAAGTTAGATAAAGGTGTTATAAACAATCCTGTAAAAGCGGAACAAAGGGATATAGAGTATGTATTAACTTTTGATTTGGTAAATTGGAAAGAAGCTAATGTTAGTAGTTTGATTGGAGAGATTCCTGCAGGTGTTTGTCGCTGGAGTGGTCATCCTACAAAGCCTGATATGGTGATCAATGACTCTGGTTCCTGTACAGAGGTAGGTCAAGTACTGTGTAAAGATAGCAGTGATGCAGATATTCCAAATACTGTTTGTGAAAATATTGCAGAATTGGATCAAGATTACACTATCGTTTTAATTTCTGTTACTACACCATTACATGATGATGATAAAAAAAGAACTATGTATGCAGGTGTGAGACGTCCTTTTGCTGTACCAATTGTGAAAATAGAAGAGCCAGGGCCTGTATGTGAACTTTCTTGTGCAGCTGCTAACAATGCTGTATCTCTTGCTGAATGTCGTGGTCCTTTTGTTCCAAATGCTGACGATGATATTTCAACAGTTAGAGTTAAAGTGACTAATCAGGGACCAGGAGCTATGTATGCTCTAAGTTTTATGAGAAAAGATACATTTTTAGGTAATAATGTAAATGATCCAGCAGATGACACACAGGTTATTCAGCATGTAGTTAATTTACTTGAAAATGCTAACAAAGAAGTGCTTTTGCCCGGTGACTCTTTCATTTTTGAAGATTTTGTTGATTGTGCAGATACTTTTTCCATGACAATTAGAAGAGCTGGAGTGTGGTCTGGGGTAAATCCAAATCCCTCTGTATCAGAATCTATAAATATGCATGCTCAACCTTTCATGACTATTGTTTATCAGATAGGTTCAATGGGTGATACTGTAGGTTCTTGTATGGCCGCTGATAGTAATGGTCGTTTAGGTCCTATTGAAGGAGGAACGTGTCCTGAGACATATAGCCCCGGTGAGTCTTGTGTAGGAGATAATGCAGAAACAGGTCAGTGTTATTATTCTCATGTGGAACCCAGAAGAACAGCATCATTTTTAATAGATAAAAGTGGAAGCCAAATGGTAGTTAGGCAATCAAGTGTTACAGTGACTTATGTTGTACCTCATTGAAGAAAGTAATGGAATAAGAAAGTAGAAGAAAGAGGGGAGAAAAAATGAAGAAAAAGTATCTTTTATCTACAACAGGTTCAGCTCTTATTTCCACATTAATAGGAGCTGCTTTGCTAGGTATTAGCGGGGCTGGACTCTTTCAATATATAAATACCTTTCAACAAACCACCTCTCAAACAGTGAATAGAGTTACAGAAGATTATTTATTAAATAATCTTGTTATAAGTAATATGCGATCTCTTTTGGTAGAAAAAAATATAGATCAAAATAACCAACAATCTCAGCATAGTACATATGGCTTATGTTCTCTCATAAAAAAACCAGAGCAGTCACATGGTATTATTGAATTGAAGTTTTCTTTTTCTGCTTTAAGCAGTAATAACAGTTTTCAGCTTTCTCGGTGGCAGGTGTTTTTTCCAAAAACAGAATGGGAATATATTTCGGATGTATCTAAGTGTCAGAAAATTGATCCAGGTTTTTCAAATAATCATTTTAGCCGTTGTTTTAAATATATAGGAGATATGAGTCAAGACAGCGGATCAGATAAAGCAACTTATGCTATTGCTAAAATAGTGCCTCGGGTATTTCCTGATCTGACGGTCAGTTTTGATTATTCCAAATCTCATGATCCCAAAAAAGTTGTGCTTAATTTACAAACAATTGTAGCTACTTATGGTTCTGATGAGGTGATCACGCAAACGGTTAATTCTGTTCAAGAAGAAAAAATTACTTACATGAGTTATCAATCGGGTGTGGTATGGGCTAATGATGTGGGGGAATGTCATGTACTGGCTAGTGATGGTAAGTGGGCTGTAGTAAGATTGTCTGCAACAGGAGTTGGGTCTTCTTTGGATGCAACGGTTTTTAACAGTTTACTGTACGATGCTGATATAGCTTCTTGTGAAGGAAAACTAGATATATCTAATATGAATGATGATATTGTACAGGTAGGGCAAAATGATGATCTGAGGCTATCTTCTGTGGTGGCTCTTAATGCTCGTTTGTCTTGTAATAAAAACAGATTCAGCTGTAAACAAAAAATTACGACGGAACCTTTAGTTGCGGAAACTTACGATTCTCTGGAGTTTTCTTTTTATCTTTTTAATAAAGATATCTCTTATATTGATTTAGAAGAATTTAATATCACTTTGAAAAGAGGTTCAAACGAATTAGATGGAACCAGCAATAAGAAATTGGATTCAGTGGATGTGTCCTTTTCTGATGATGGTGCATCTATTGTTGGGAATCAACCTATCAATCATCGGCTTCCTAAAGGTTCTCAACTAATGGAAGCGACTATTCAGAATTCTAATAATTCTACTCAATTATCATCTCATTGTCATAATATTTGTCAGAGTTATGATCCAGCGGATGAAGATACATATGTTTATCCTGTTGTGAATATTGAAGAAAAAAAGGTGACAATAAATGGAGTAGAAGAAGGCTGTTCCTTTGAAAAAGATTACAGTGATGAGCACAGTAATAGAGTGCATTGTACCGTTTGTCATACAAAAGCTTGTCATCGTTATGGATTGGGAACTTTTGGGCCCTTATATACAGAAACCAGCAAAACTTCTCCAGCTGTAGATATTGATGGATTGAGCGATGAGCCTTTAGATGGACAAATTCCGGAATGTATAGCGGAGAATTCTTACAGTGCTAGCCGTGCCCTTCCTAGTGGTGTGGAGGGTTCAGGAAGTAATGCCGTTAATAGTAGTGACTGTAAAGCCATAGCTATGGGAATTAGTGATGAAAACTCATTTAAGAATTTAGATAGTAATACTTATACTGTTGAGGACTGTAGTGAAGTATTACCTGTTTTGTGTTTTATAAACGGTCAATACCTACCGGCTATGAAGATTAATACTAATAATCTAAATGCCAATAATGAAGTAGTTACCGCTCAATTTGGAGATGCGGAAAAGGCTTGTCTTGAAACAGGAAGAGAGGTAGCTCGGTATTATGATTTGGGAGTTTTTTTATTACAATCTTATATGAGAACTCATGATTCTGGTGCTTTTTTAAATAGAATTATTGAAACTCTAAAATCTCTTCCACAGCTTAATGGAAGCGCATTAACTTCTTTTAGTCTTAACACAGAAACTGACTTGAAGTTTAATTTTATTAATAATGCTGTTAGAGGGATATTCTTGGCGCCATCTAGTTATAAAGTATCTCAACTTTCGGAAAAGGCGGAACGTGTTATTTCATCTGTTCTCTCAGTTCCACACAATAAAGTATGGACAGCTATGGAATGGGATGCGGAGGGCCTTGTAGTGGCTTCTCCACCTTGGGCTCCTGTAGCAAAAGATCATCCTCATGCTTTATTTTATAATAAGGAAGAAAGTACAGGTCATAGGCTTGTTGTGTTAAAAGATACTAAAACATATAATGCCAAGAATTTTTATGCACTTGCTTACAATATTCGTTGGAAGGGTCTTGTCCCAGAAGGCAAACATCAAAGACATAAATTTGTTTGCAAAAGATCTAGTAATGGTGAATTTTTTGTTACTACTACCAAAGGTAAATTAGAAGATGGTCCTGAGAAGTGTACAGATGCGGGAGGAATTTTTGTTCCACCGGAATCCGGATTGGATTGGGCTAAAGCCATGTTGGCTTTAAATCCTAACGATGCGGATTACCCTTTTCCCGATCCAAGTCTTTATGATTCAGCTGATATACAAAGCACTAGTTTGATTTATCGTAAAAGTGTGAATAACCCTATGGCTTGGGTGGCTTTTGATAAGAAAATAGGCTCTGCACAACTTGTTCAAGAAAAAGGTCCCAGAGCTAAAAACTTAAGATTGTATAAAGGGCATTTTCCAAGTAATTCTCTTTTTCGCAAGGAGAGAAGCGATGCTGTAACTGCTATAAGAAATTATTTTAATGCCAACAATGACCCTGATCATATAATAGGAATCACTAGAGATGGGGTACTTGATGTATTTATTGAAAACCTTGGTGATTTAGATTCTTTGAATGTTGATAATATTAGTGATTCAATGAAAGTAAATGCTAGTGATTATCATAAAGTTTGTTTAAGCAGTGGGGGAAACGAGTATAAACCATCCCAGGTTATAAGTGTTGATGACAGTTGTGCATCAGGTGAAACCGTGTTGGAAATGGATTCAGCAAGTGATAGTGGCGACCTTAAGTTTAAACCAACTAGTTATAAATATTTATCTCATTGGTTGGAAAAAGTGGGAAGTGGTGATAAAATTGTTTTAAATCATTCAGGTGTGGCTACAAATGCCATTAATGATTATAATAATGAGATAGATAGAATTTTACAATGTGGGGAAGATTGTGAGGACGATTATGACAATTGTAACGAAGTGTGTGAGAATGCCCCGACTGCTCATCATTATGATATATGTAGAAATAGTTGTAGCGCTAACCATACAAGCTGTAAGAATAATTGTAACTAATAAATTGTGAAATGGTTTCTTTTCGTTCCGCAACGGTGTTGTGTCATTCCCAGTATTTGCTCCTGTTATTCCGGCGAAGGCCGGAATCCAGAAAATGTTTGTGACATCACTGGATTCTGAATCAAGTTCAGAATGACGAGAATCAAGTTCAGAATGACAAGAATCAAGTTCAAAATACCTTTATTCTTCCATTGGGTTGGATTTCCTTTTCTTTGAGTAATCAAAGTGTCCAAAGGGTGGTAATTCCATTTGTGTTCCCTGATCTCTTGTAATAGCTGGTAGAAAGCCACTTGGTACTCTGCGGGGATGACTAAGACGGTTATTTAAATATCCTCGATGTACAGCGTTTTTATCATATAAAGCAAAAGCCACAAAATCCAGTAGGGCATCTAAGGAGTCTTGATTAAGTTGTAAAGGATAGTAGTTTGTTTTTTCCTTTGGACTAAATTGCACCAAAACAGGAGGAATAAAAGGATCAATTTGAAAGAAAGGATCGAAAAATATTTTTTTTGGTTGAAGCTGGTTAAATTTTATTACATCTATAGGTCCTCTGAGATGATATTTAATAGCTCGGTTTAGAGCGTGTAAACTAGTTTGCTTAAAGGTTTTCTTTGTTAAAAAAGGATAAGAGTTGTATTTAGGAAAGATGTTTAAACCTGTTTCCGTACCATGATGAAAATAAGGATAAGTTTCAATTACATTTCTTAATGTAGGTGTGCGGAATTTAAAGCAGTCTTTTTTATTAGAGGTGGCTATAGCCCTTCCAATATCGGGAGAAGCGTCTATCGCACTAGCAGAGACTTCATCAATATGACAGGCGGGGAGAGTGCCATGTGTTGTTTGAACATTGATAGCAAAGCCTCCATTATTGAAAATGACACCTGGTTTGGATAGAGAACTACGATCATCCCCTTTAATGCCAAGGGTATAAAAGCCGGATCCACCAAAATGAGGAGGGGAGTGGCAGTGTATACAGCCTGTTCCTTGTATTTTTTGATTGTTTATTTCTATAGTTTCTCCAATAGGAGTCATAAAGATAGCCAAACCCTTTAACTGCCTTAAGGAGAGAGAATCTTGTCCGGCTACAAATAGATCATAAGGACTTTTGTTGGCGATGTGGGTACTAACGAAAGCAGCTAAGGCTTTCCCGATCAAAATATCAGTGACCTTGGAATGATATATTTTTTTAAATTGTTTTTTATACCAGGAAATTTTTCTCACCTTAGCTACAGCGATAGCAACACATTCATTTCTGGCGGGATAAACAATATTTCCGTTTTCTCTAAAACTATTTACAGAACGAATAGTTTGTTTAGGACTATTGAATGTAAAAATTTGTTTTCCTGTTTTCGGGTTGAAGAGGTGAGAATGTGTTACAACAACAGGTTCATCAAAAAGCAAACCTCCTTTTTTAAAAGGGTTGTCTTTAGCTGGTACAGGATTGACCCCACACATTTCTTCTTTTGTATGAATCGGGAGAAGGGCTTGAAAGGCTAATCGTCCAAAGCGACCATCCCATAAAAGCCCGGAGTCTTTGTGGGGATTAGCGCGATAAATAACATTGATGGTGGATAGTGTATTTCTAAACATAGGATCATCACAGTGAAAACCGGCACCATCATCCGCACAAAAGCGATTAATAGATAAATTTCCTGTTCCCCATTTTTTTCCTACATTTTTTGCAGTAGGTCCTCCTGCACCTAAAGCACCGAAGTTTAGACGATTTCCATCGGCAAATCCGTGATTAGTTAAATGACAGGTAGCACAACTCACATCATTATTTCTAGAGAGAACAGGGTCATTAAAAAGCATTCGACCCAAATGAGCTTCGGCCTTTGTAATATCACGACCTAGTATTTTTTTAAAAGGAGGTTTTGGTAATA
>JANQSX010000220.1 GCA_028279085.1 Bdellovibrionales bacterium | reverse complement strand
TCAAATTATTTCGCATAAAATATACTATATTTTACATTGGGGAAGACTTCTTTTGCCCTTCTATAGAGATTTTGAGCGTCAAAATAAAAAATAGCTGTTTTGATTTTTTCCATAAAAAAACCCCGCATGAGGGCCAAAGGCCAAGTCAAGGGGGCGGTAACTTAAATTGATTATCTCTCTTTTTTAAAAAAAAATGCAAGAATTTTTTTAGCGGGAAGATGAATGGAAACCGATATCTTTTTAAAAAATGGAACCATAAGAATGATAGCTTCCATTTTAAACGCAATATACCAATAAGTGCCGACCCGGTCCCCACCTTCTTCATAAAATACCAATTAAGATTCTATTCCTTTTGATTTTACAAATTTATTTTTCTAACAATATCTTTTACAGTTTGGACATAATATGAAAAATTTTGATTAAGACCTCTTACTGTAGATTTTACTTCCTCCCACCCTATTTCCTGTGATTTCAGAAAGTCGTCATTGTTTAAACAAGAATCAATCAAAGAGAGAGGTACATTTTTTGCTTCAAACACCTTTGCAATATGCTTGGATAGCTCCTTAAAAAAATTATCATTTTCCCCCTCATTGAGAACTTTAGTATAAATCTGCTCTATATCATAGAAATCACGGGCTCTGTTACTTTGTGTAATACGATACTTATAATCCGGATGGGATTGACATATAGCTCGAAGTTTTTCCAAAACAAGCAAAGGTTTCGAATATACTTTTATCTTAACAGACTTTACCTTAATTGTCTCAATACCCTCACAATATTCCATTTCACTAATATCAATTGGAATTTTATTTGTTAAAAAACCTTCGGGAACAATAGCAGAAGAAGATCGTCGGGCTTCAGGTAGATTCAACTGTTCCTTAGTTATAAGTTTAAATTCAACAGCCCATCCACCCCAAAAATCAGGAGCCCCTGTCTTCTTTATTTTAGGCCTACGAGTGGGTTTAAAATCAATGACATATAATTTACTTTTTAAAAACTCTTTTCTTATTGCTGATTCAAGGTATTTGAAAAACACTTCTTCTTTCTCAATTTTATCAGGAAAGGAAAAATCGGAGTCTCTGGACAATCGAGACTTTAAACCATGAATAAGCCTCAAAGCCTGTCCCCCTTTTAAATACATTTTCTCACTCAAAACATCATGTGAATAGATCGCTATAAGAATTTTCCAAATAACTTCTTCAGCCGTTATCATTAAATAAGCCCCTTTGGATAATAAATCTTCCATTTTGAATCGTAATCCCAGTTTTCATTAAAGTTTTTATCCAAATAAAATATCATTTTAGGAGAAGAAAAATATTGCAACCATCTTTTACTAACATCTGATTTTTTCAACTTATGAAGCAAAAAACCTACAGACTGCCAATAAGGATAATAAGGAGAATAGGCTTTATAAATTTTATAAAGTTGATTGATATTGATACGAGCCTTGGAAAAAGCATTTATAACAGTTTTAATTCCACCACTATAATGAGGGCTAATTATAGAGTCAATAAGCGTTCTCTCCAATGAAGTAAAAGATACACTAACTTGTCTTTTTTCTTCTATCTTCAACGATTTTTTTTTAACACCTATTTTTCCAAGGTCTTGTTTTTCTAATAATGTAATTTTAGTTTTTTGATAAGTTAAGTATTTAGATGTTTTTCTGGGAGCTTTAAGAAAAGCTTGGCGTATTTTTTCTGACATCTTATCTTTTGAATGAACAGGGATTCGCCCTATAATCTCTTTAGATAAAAAATACTCCTCCGGTCTATGATTAGTTAATTCATGTAAATATAAGGCTGAAAAATGACTAAGATAATATAAAGGCTGAAAAGCAGATAGTATATCAATTATTTGAATTTTACTTGAGTCAAAACTCAGAAGTTTGTAATCTGTTTTTGTGTTCCACTTTAGAGGGACTTTCTCCACAGTTTTGTTTAAACTGGTAATTATTATTTCATCTGTAATACGGTTCTTTCGAAGTATTTTATGAAGCGTTTTTTTAAATACTGTTTCAGAAAATACTAAAGGCAGCTTTAAAAAAAGCTCTTTCTGAGCTTTTTTAATGAATGTACTTCTAATTCTATCTGGTGTTATTATCATGTGTATAAATACACATGATAATGAGACACTCTAAATATGTCAAGAAAAAAAATAAAAGAAACGTAAACTCCATTTTTTCAAAGATTTCATGCACATTTCCCACAGAATAACTGCCATTTTAAACGCAATATATCAATAGGTGCCGATCCGACACCACCATTCTTCACAAATTCTTCTACGGGATTTTTACGGGATTCTACGGGATAACGGAATAAAAACTACATCACAAATAAATATTTTTTTTCAAAAAAAATTATTAAAATTAATTAGAGGCCGAGAGACCCCACCATTTTCCACCCCAATTTTCACAAATTTTTATAAATTTTCATAAATTTTTTCTACGGGATTTTTACGTGATACTCCGGTTATAAGAGGTTTTGAGCGGTTACCAAGGGTTGCAAGAGTGAATTTTTGTTGAACGGTTAGCTATTTTCAGCGTTTTG
>JANQSX010000215.1 GCA_028279085.1 Bdellovibrionales bacterium | reverse complement strand
CCCGTTGAAAAAGGAAAAATTTGTATTACTCGTAGAGGACAAAGTGATAAGTTTCCGGCCCGCTTTTTGTTAGTGGCGGCAACCAATCTTTGTCCTTGTGGAGATTTGGTGCCTGGAAAAGCGGCACAATGTGCCTACTCTTTAAGAAGATGTTTTTCTCATCTGGATAGATTGAATGGTCCGATGTTGGATCGTTTTGATATTTTGGCTTTTTCCAGTCAATGGAAGAAAGGTAAACTTTCGGTGGCGCTTAAAGACATATATAAGAGAGTTATAAAGGCTTTTAATTTTCGTTGTAAAAAAAGAAAACAAAAGGAAGTGAATGCCAGATTATCTCTTCAAGAATTAGAGTCCTCTTTAAGCTCTTTTTTAAGAGAAACACAACTGTCCACAGGGGTATCTTCCAAAAGGAGAAAAAAAGCTATTCTTAAGGTAGCTCGCACTTTAGCGGACTTAGATGAAGAAATGGAGATAACAGCTCAATATATAGAGCAAGCCAAGGAATTGAGTCTTATTCCTTTTGCGCAAATAAAAAATAGAGGGACGTTTCCTTAGAACATATTATTAATGAGCCTTTATTGAATAGGATTGTGATATTCTTTGGTTTTCAGGCCCTTAATACTGATTTTTAATATTTTGACAAATAGGAAGAATTATTGGTTAATATTGGTAATAAATGATGCTTATTGAGACGTATTGAATTTTATGGTTAATGTCCTTTGCACAATAGGAAATGTAACCTGAGAAACTCTAAGTAATAATACAATTATTATATTTTATAAGGAGGTATATTGTGTCCGCTCAATTAAAGATGGGAATGAAATTAGCTCAAAAACTCAGAATGACTCCTCAACTTCAACAATCTATCAAGTTGCTCACTCTACCTTTAATGGAATTAGAACAAGCCGTTCGGGAGGAGCTTTTAGAAAATCCTGTTTTAGAAGAAGTGCAAGACATCATGGAAGAACAAAGTGCTGACGAATTATCCAATCAGGAAGAGTTACCTGAAAGGCATACCTGGATGGAATTCACAAATACTTATTCCATTCGTGGGGCTCGTCAGGCGCAAGTAAAAGCCGGTGGTTCCGGAGTATTTAATTTAGAAAATGTGGTTTCCACAGAAAAAAATCTTCATGAACATCTCATTTGGCAAATTCAAATGAGTGGATTTTCCAATCAGGAAAAAGCTTTGTTAAATCTCTTGGTGGATCGCTTGAATGAAGATGGTTATTTACCAACTGCTTTGGAGCAGATTGCCAGTGAAACAGGAGTGGAATTGTCTGAGTTGCAAAGAGTTCTTAAATTACTTCATACTTTGGATCCGAATGGTGTGGGTGCCAGAAATTTACAGGAATGTTTACTCATTCAGGCGTGTCAAAACCAGGAGGATACTAAAGATCTGATAACTCTCATTAAGGAGCATTTACCTGAGTTGGAACGAAAAAATTTCAGTGCGATTGCGGAAAAAATGAATCTGGAAGAAGAAGAAGTAATGGACCTGTATAAAATTATTAATGCTATGGAGCCAAAGCCAGGACGTCGTTTTGTTACGCAGCCGGTTCATTATATCACACCGGATGTGTATATTATAAAAGAGGGTAGTGAGTACAGAGTGTCTGTCAATGAAGAAGGCTTACCACATTTAAGAGTGGCACATATTTATCAAGAAATGTTAAAAGGTTTGGATGGTGGTAATACTATTCCTTTGGATTCCACACAAAGATATTTACGTCATAAAATGAATTCCGCTTGTTGGTTAATTCGTTCTATTAACCAAAGGCAGAGAACTATGTTTAGAGTAACTACGGCTATAGTTAAACATCAAAAAGATTTTTTTGATAAAGGCCCTGTAGGAATGAAGCCTTTAATTTTAAAACAGATTGCTGAAGAAATAGGTGTGCATGAATCCACCGTCAGTCGTATCACAACAAACAAATATGCACATACTCCTTATGGGGTGTATGAATTAAAATATTTTTTTAATCCTGGTATTGAAACCGATCAGGGTGAAAAAGTAAGTGGTGAAGTGGTGAAACTTAAAATTTTGTCTTATATTAAAGATGAAGATAAAAAAAATCCTGTTTCTGACCAGCATATCATGGAGAAATTAGTAAAAGAATTGGGAGTGCATCTAGGCCGTAGAACTATTGCTAAATACCGGGAAGCCATGAATGTTCTTCCGGCAGGAAAAAGAAAAGAAGCTTAGATTAGCTCAAATGTAAATTAACACTATATTAATATTTTGAGGCGTCATTTTGGAGCAAGAGTTTTTATATCAATCTCCCCTAGGAACTTTAAAAGTTCAGCTAAAAGAAAATAAAATATATTCTGTTGTAAAAGTAAAAAACAGTTCTTATTCTAAACATCGGAAAAACAAACACTCTTCTAAAACAATGAGCTTAATACTTTCTTTTCTAGAACATTATTTTTCTGGAAAAAAGGTGAAGGATGGAAAACCGCCTTTATTTTTAAGAGGTACTGTTTTTCAACAAAAAGTATGGCGGTGTTTACAAAAGATACCTTATGGGAAAACCCGTACTTATCAACAGGTGGCAAAAGCGATTGGCTCTCCCGGGGCGGCTCGGGCGGTAGGTTCAGCTTGTGCTAAAAATCCCTATTTGATTTTAGTCCCTTGCCATAGGGTAGTGACTCAAAAAGGTTTGGGAGGATTTGCTTTAGGTCTTCCGGCAAAAAAATGGTTACTCAATCACGAACTTTCAATAAAAAAATAGGTTTTAAATATTGTTAACGAGAGCAGAGAGGCGGGATTTTTTTCTGCTGACTTTGTTTTTATGGTAGAGACCTTTTTGAACAGATCTATCCATTTTGCCGTTAAATACTTTTAATTGCTCCAAAGCTTTGTCTTTATCTTTTGTTTCAATAGATTGACGAAGTTGCTTTTCTAAAGTTCTTAAGCTGCTTCGGGTTTTTTTATTCACTTGCTGCCGCCTGGCTGTTTGGCGG
>JANQSX010000209.1 GCA_028279085.1 Bdellovibrionales bacterium | reverse complement strand
TGAGTAATAAAAAATACAGTTATATTAAATATTTAGTATGTGTCTTATTTTTAAACAATCGTCTTGTTTTAAGACACACTCTCTTGTATGTCTGCTTATCTTGATTAAAACTGTTTACCCACCCTCATGCACTTAAGGATCATTTTGAGTTGATGATGCTTAGAAGAGAAAAGAATTAAGAAAACTCAAGGTAGAGAAAGGGAAACAAATTATCAGAAATTATTTTGCTCATTGAATAACTTAAAGGTAATTAGGTTGTGGCTATAACTAAAAGATATATTAAAGAGAATGGACAAATAAAAGCATACTATCAAGCGCAACTTTATTTTGAAGGCACTTCTTTAAAATGTGAAAACTTCAAAAGCAAAATAGCAGCTTACAATTGGTATAAAAAGGAAAAAGAAAAGTTTTTAAGTAGTTCTTCAAGAAAAGATCCATCTTTTTCTTCTTGTTTAAAACAATACATGGAAGAGGCTTTACCTTTATTACAAAAATCCACCCGTCAAGCTTATGAGTTTCATTTTCGGTACTTTATGTATGGTCCACTTTCTAATATAAAAATGGAACAACTTAATTCTCAATCTGTTTATACATGGATCAAGTGGCTTAAAAAACATCCTACAGCAAACAATCATGGAAGAAAGACTTTTATTAATGAACTGAGAGCTTTAAGTATTATTTTAAATTGGTATCGCAATTTTATAGATGAAGACTTTAATGTTCCTATCACAAAAAAACACAGACAACTTTGTTATTATAAAGCTGTTCCACCCCAACGCCCTGATTACTACGCCCGGCCAGAAGAATTAAAAAACTGGTTACAATGGTTAAGGGAAAACAGAAGGAATCCGGCTTATTGGAAGTTAGCTGCATTTATGTTGCTTACTGGCGCTAGAGTGGGAGAGGCTTGTGGGATGCTCTGGGAAGCTGTTGATCTCAATCGAGGTATAGCTAGAGTGATTAGAAGAGTTAGGTGGGATCATAAAACAAGAAAACCTTGTTTGGAGAATATAACTAAAACAAAATCTTCTGTCCGTCTGCTTCTGCTTTCTTCTGAATTAGTTTCTTTATTAAGACAGTTAAAAAAGGAAAATAAGTATAAAAGCAAAAAGTTTGTGTTTATAGACTATAAAGGAGATCTTTTAAAATATACAGCTGTTCAGGCAACTTTTAATGCGGGTTTTAGAGCATTAAATCTTCCCTGGCGTTCTACGCATATACTTAGGCACTCTTACGCTACAATGGCTTTAATTGCGACAAAAGACCTACCTTCAGTGCAGGCCAGCTTAGGACATTCATCCGTCAAAATGACTGAGAGATATGCAAAGATTATTGCCCTTCTCAATAGAGATGTAGCGGAAAAAACCACTAAAGCTTTTAATCTGTTTTAAACAAAAAATCAGTCCAAAACATTAGCTTTATAAAAAGCTCTATTTTTTATCTAAATATTTAGATTTAATGAAGTTTTCAAAGAAATAGAAAATAGCGTTTATTGTGAATAAACGCTATTTATCACTTTGGGATGAGTTCATCTCGTTCTTTTTTCTCAAAATCACACAACCAAAAAACTAAACAAAAAAATAGGAGGTAATATGAGACTAAGTAATAACAAAGGGTTCTCACTTATTGAGGTTCTGGTTACAGTGGGGCTTATTGGAATTCTAGTGGGAATAGCTATTCCCAGTTACAACAAATATAAACAAAATACAGTGAGGATGGCTTTAAAGGCAGATTTAGGGAGTGGAGGAAAAAGCTATAACGCTCATTACGCAGTTGAGTCCACATATTGCGCGCATCTTACCACTGTTGGCCTATCTGCAGATCGAAATAATAATCCCATTTATAAGAAGAAAGCTTTTTATGGATTTGCATCAGCCGACACTACTGCTGGAACAGGATGTACTGGACTAGATGATAATAAATTAAAGTATTTGTCAACAGCACACTATTGTTATCTTACCTCTGATACGGCTAAGAAAAATACGAATAACTTACAAACCGACGGTTCTTGCCCCACAAATCATACAAAAGGCTCTCAGTCAGAATTAGCATATGGAACACCTCCAACCGCTTGCATATTGGCTTCAAACACTTTTAAACTTGGAGCAGCGACTGATGTTTCTGGTTTAGGAGCTGAATTTTTTCATATTGACCAGGAAGGAAGAATTTCTGGAAAACCTGTAGCAAATGGTTGTAACTAAGAGAGAGGTTTCAGTATTTTTAAAACGGATACTCCAACCAATGTATCAGGAATAGAAACTTTTTATTATGCTGATCAGGAAGGGTTGATAACAGAGTCGACTACTTCCTATGGCTCATTTAATTGCCCTACTCCATAAAAAAAGTAAGTTTAAATTTATTTTCAATCATTTTATTCACGAAAAGCGGCGATCTATAGATTGCCGCTTTTTTATTATTTTGATTTTCTTTTTTTAATTAGATTTATTTTTCAATTAAGTGATTCCTTCTTTAGAAAATCTGGATTCCGGCCTTCGCT
>JANQSX010000226.1 GCA_028279085.1 Bdellovibrionales bacterium | reverse complement strand
CTTTTTTTTCGGGGTAAAAATGTCTATAGCAATCTGTAAAACCTAAAGATAAAAAGTCTTGAAACCATTTTCGTTCCTCAGCTAAAAAACCACTAGTGTTTTTTAAACCTTGCGGATCAAAGACATCCCATTCCAGATAAGCCGTATTATAATCTCCTAACACGATTATTTCTTTTCCTTTTTTTATTAATCTTTCCAAATAAGAGGAGAAGCGTTTTAGAAAATCCTGTTTGAATAAATGGCGAATCTCTGTTTGAGAGCCATTTGGAAAATACACATTAAAAAGTAAAAACTTGCCGTGATCTGTAATTACAAAGCGGCCTTCGTGATCAAATTTTTTAATACCGATTCCATGTTGTACTTCCTTAACCGGTTTTTTTACAAAAGTGACTGTACCGGAATAACCTTTACGGTCAGCAAAAGACCAGTAAGAAAGCCTTTTTAAAGGATGTATAAGTTCTTCATTCAAAACATCAGGGTGTACTTTACTTTCCTGCAGGCAAAGAATATCAGGGTCTTCTTTTTCTAAAAAGGACAGGAACCCTTTTCGGGCGCAAGCTCTGATACCATTAACATTCCAGGAAATAATTTTCATATTTTTGCTTAAGGTAAATATACAACTATTGTCTTCATGGACTGGATGTGATTTACAGTATATAACTTTTGTTTAATAATCAAGAGATTGTTATCTAAAAAAAGGATAAACCTTTGAAAAAAAAACATGAACTTTTTTATCAGGAATATACACAAAAACTAAGAGAGCAATATCCCTCTGTTGCAAAGGCGGATTTACCTATTCCCCCTGTTTCCCCTTTTTTAATAAATATTACTCAAGATACATTGGATGAAATAAGTTATTTAGTAAAATTGTTTTATAAAATGGCTCATTTAAAAAGCTATGCAGAGCAAATTCAAACAGATAAAGATTTTTATTTAGATACATTTATTTCAAATTCTTCCCTTTTAATGTCTTATGACTTTCATTTGGATCAAGATAATAATTTAAAACTCATTGAAGTGAATACACATTCTTCCGGTTATCTCATTTCTGAACTAGTGGATCAGGTACAGGAAATAAAATTCAAAAATTTTATTTTTTCAGATTTTGAAAATAAAGAGATAACTAATAAAGAAAAACAGAAAGGGGAAAATTCCAATTGGATAAATATAGAAAAATACTCTCCTTTAGACTCTCTTAGAAAATCTTTTGAAATGGAATGGAAAGTTTTTTCAGGACAAGATCATCTCCCTGCAAATATTTTAATTGCGGATCATCAAATTAGAAATCAAAAAATGTATATTGAGTTTTTAATGTATAAAGATTTGTTAAACTCCTGGGATTGGGCCTGTGAACTGCATGAAATAAAGGATTTAAGCGTAAACTCTCAAGGAATGTTGATGGATTCACGGAAAAAAGAAGTACAAATGATTTATAATCGTTGTATTGATTTTTATTTTGACAGTTTGCCGGATTTAAAAAAAGTTTTTTTAGATCAAACTTGTTGTATCTCTCCTCATCCTGGGGAGTATTTGTTGCTGGCGGACAAAATGCGGCTTTGTGATTGGTCTTCAGAAGATTTTTTAAATCAATTGGAACTAACACAAGAAGAGAGAAAAAAGATAAAAAATGCTTTGCCTTTTACAGCTCCTGTGTACTCTATTTCCAAGGATGAATTATGGAAAAGAAGAAAAAAATTATTTTTTAAACCTCTTAGAGGATATGGTGGTAAATCTGTTTATCGAGGAAAAAGTATTTCTCGAAGTGTATTTGAGCGAGTGGTTAAAGAGTCAAGTATTTTTCAAGAGGTAGTTCCTCCTGCTCTATTTATTGATTCCTCCGGCACAAAGTGGAAATATGATATTAGAGCTTATGTTTATAAAGATAAAGTGCAAAAATTAGGTGCCAGAGTATATCAGGGGCAGCTTACTCAATTTCAAACTCCTTTATCCGGTTTTGCCTCTATAAATGTGCAATAAATTATGTTTTAATTTGTTGATCTACATAGAGAATCGTACAGTGGATATTATTTGATAGATTGAATCCTGGTTTAGATATGATATAACATTTATCGGGTGAGTATAGAGGATAAAACACATGCAATCGGTTTCATTAAAACAATTGCCGGAGAAAGCTTCGGCTATTCCCAAACAGCTTAATAAATATATTGTTAAGCAAAATTATGATCAGTATACACCTGAACATCAAAGTACCTGGCGTTATATTATGAGACAACTAAAAGATTTTCTTTCTGAAAACGCGCATCCTTCTTATTTGAAAGGTTTAAAAGAAACAGGTATCACTATTGATAAAATTCCCAGTATTGATGATATTGATAATAAACTTCAAAAGCTTGGTTGGAGAGCGGTCCCTGTAAGTGGTTTTATTCCTCCTGCGGCTTTTATGGAATTTCAACTTAATAATATTTTACCTATTGCTTCTGCTATCCGAACAGTGGGGCATATCAGTTACACACCAGCACCGGACATTGTGCACGAGGCGGCGGGGCATGCTCCTTTTTTAGTGCACCCCGTTTTTAATTCTTTTCTAAAACAGTATGCAAAAGTAGTTAGAAGAGCCATCACAAACAAAACGGATTTTGAACAGTATTCCGCTATTAGAAAGTTAAGTGATATAAAAGAAGACCCCGGTTCTTCCCCGGAGGAAATTGAAAAAGCCCAGGAACATTTGAATAAAATAAATAGCGAACTAAAGTCTCCTAGTGAAGCCTCTCTTCTTTCCCGATTTATATGGTTCACTTCAGAATACGGGTTGATCGGAAATTTACAGAAGCAAAAGATCTACGGAGCCGGCTTGTTATCCTCCATTGGAGAAGCTAAAAAATGTCTGGATTCAGAGGTGAAAAAAATCCCTTTAGATAGCTCTTGTGTGGAATATTCCTACGATATTACAGACTATCAACCACAACTTTTTGTCACACCGGATTTTGAAACACTTCATACCGTACTAGAAGATTTGAAAAAGAAATGTGCTTTTTATCTTGGTGGGGAGTATGGACTCAAAAAAGCCAAGGAAGCTAAAACAGTATGCACGATTGAACTAAATACAGGTCTGCAAATCTCAGGTGCTTTGGAAAATTATGTTCAGGAAGACCATCAAACTTTATTCATTAAATTAAAAGGAGCTTGTCAGCTTAGCTATAAAGAGCGGCAGCTAGAAGGACATGGAATTAAAGAACATAATAATGGATATAGTAGTCCT
>JANQSX010000202.1 GCA_028279085.1 Bdellovibrionales bacterium | reverse complement strand
TTAATAGAAGATGGTGGATATTACATGAGAGATATTGAAGTTACATTAAATCCTGAGATGGAAGCTGTATATTCAGCTGTTCAATCTACCAGGAGAAAGATTGATATTAATGACTTAAATTTTCCTGCTCCTACAGATATGGAGTCTCAACTGGCAAAACAAGGATATAAAGCTGGATACATTGCGGGTATTGATTTAGTGAACAAGTGGGCGGCTTTGCGAAGGCAGTTACAAGAATTAGAAGCTAATCCCTATACGACTCATATTGAATATTTTGCAGATCAAGTTCCTCTTCATATTGCGCATATCAAAAAAGGTCTCAAAGAAAACTACTCTCCTAAAGATGAATCTTATGGAAGTAGGATAGGTCAATTGTGGAAGCTGAAAGAACTGGAAAGAGAGGCTGGGGAAGCGATTTATAGGGAAGAAGTTACTTATAAGTGGTGGCTGGAATTCAACAATAAATTGACAGAAGTGATGTCAGGTATAAATGATCCTAAAGCAAATGAAGAAGCTCAAAAATTACTAAAAGAAACTTTATCTTATTTTCCCTTAAAGATAATAATACCAACAATAGAACCGGATATAGGAATCATGACTTTCAATAGGGCCGGTCTGGAAGGTGTTTACCCTGCCGGTGTAATAAATCAACAAACTAGGGAAGCAGATGGATCTATATATAATTCTTTTGTTTTTTTATTACATGATCATTTTCATGCATCATTAGATGGAAATCAAGCTTATCGAGAGTATTCTATGGGTCATCGACTATTTCACAAAAGATTACTCGCAAGTATAGAAAACTTACCTCCCGATAAAAGGAAGAAAGCGGAGGCTGTTTATTTTATAGTAACACATGAATATGAAGAAGCAGGTAATATTAATATAAGCTATAGTGATAAAACTCCAGAGACAATAAGGGAAGTCGTTGTTAGAGAAATCGGCAGGGATAACGCCGGTATTTTTAAGTTCCCTGATAATCATCCTACTGAGAAGGAACAAAAAATAGAAAATTTAGCCGACATTTTTATGGAAGTTTATAACCAGGCATTACAGCATCAATAGTAGATAGGAGCTTTTAATGCTTTTAAAGATATTTTATTATTTTACTTTAATTTTTTTAATAGTTAACAGTTCACAAGCTTTTGCTTCATTAGCTTGTGAGGAGGCTTTTTCCAGTTCAAAACATTTGAAGCCTTACAAGCAAGAAGTCATAGGGATCGAAAGTTATAAACAATTACTTACCAGATTAGCTCAAGATAGTTTAGGGGTAGAAAATTTAACTTCCGAGCAAGTGAGAGCTTTAGAGACTTATCACTATACAGCTAAAGGAGAGAAAGGTCAGGATGGAACTTTTGCTCGAGTGGGAAATTACACTTTATCTCAGAGAGAAAGAATAGAGGAGTTTCTTCGTGAGGTTTTTTCTCAAGAGCAAATTCAAATTCTTATAGAAAGTGGAGCTGTGGAGATTAATCGTTTTTCTCATGCGACTGATTCTAGAACTAATAACTATGCTTTTTTTCAAATAAAAAGGGTAGGAATATCTCCCCGGGAAATTTTTTCTTTTTCAAAGTCTGCTAAACTTTTTACAAAAAAAGGGATATCAGATCGTTTAAAAAAAAGGGAAAAAGTTTTTATTGAACTTTATGGTGCCATATTCAGAGTTCGTAAAATCTTGGAAGAAACAAGTAACGGTACTTTAATAGAAGCGGAAAAAGTAGATGAGCTAGGTCGAATTATTAAGACGCAGATATTTTTAATAACAAATGATATAAACCTACCGCCTATTCGCATAGACCCTTCTAGTATAACTAAAGTTTTTGAAAAAACAGACAGTGGTTTTGTTATCAGCATACTGGAGAAAAAAAATTCTGGTTTTACATGGGCAGTTAATCAAGTTTTTTTCTCTTTTGAAAGAGCTACAAAGCTTGGTTTATTGCCGGAGGGTCCTACAGCTAAAGATTATCGGGAACTGGAAAATAAACTCAGGTCTTATATTTCCAGGTATTCTGATCAAATTCCAAGTTCACAACATATACCCCATTGGATGAGTAACATAGGAGTAGAGAAAAGTGATTTTATGGATACAGAGACTGTAATATATAGGAGTTTTATAAGGGGTGTGTATAATTTTCGTTTGTATCCTCTTGAATCCGAAACTATATTTTTAGCGGCAAAATCCTCGAAAAGAAAAATTGATTCTAGTGAACTAGAGCTTCCTCTTCCAACCAATGAAGAAATAAGGCTGACAAAGCAAGGCTATAAAGCTGGTTACATAGGAAAACTGGATCAGGTAGGGGAGTGGTCTGCATTGCGAAAGCGATTACAAGAACTAAGAGCGAATCCTTATACAACTCATATTGAACATTTTGCGGATCAAATCCCTATTCACATCGCCTATATAAGAGAGGGTATAGAAAACCATTATTCTGTTACTAATACATTTACCAATAGCAAGATGAATCAATTAAGGCTGTTAGAAGGTTTGGAAAAAGAAGCTAAGGAAGCTGTTGCCCGTCAGACAGTCACTTATTATTGGTGGCTGATGTTTAATCATAAACTATCTCGAGTTATGGTCGGCCACTCAACTACTCATTTACCTTATGAAGTACGTATATATATGGATCCTATTATATCTGAATTTCCTGTGCAGATTATGATACCAGTGATAAGCGGGGAAAATCTGGGAGTTATAACTTTTAATAGAGCAAGTATAGAAGGTGTTTATCCGGCAGGCCTGATTAACCGGCGGTCTATAGAGGCGGATGGAATTACATATAATGCTGAGACTTTTTATAGTCATGATTTTCTTCATGCGGGTTTTAAAGGTAATAGAGTTCACTTAGGTTATTCTTTAGGCCATCTTTTGTTTCATAAAAGACTATTGGAAAATATAGAAAGACTGCCTTTTGAACTAAGAAAGAAGGCAGAAGCTGTCTATTTCTTAATGACCCATGAGAATAATAAGAGTCTTAATATAAGTTATAGTGACTGGACTCCTCAAGAAATAAGAAAAGCCGTCATTAAAGGTATTCGTAAAGATATTCCCGGGCTTTTTAAATTTTCTCGTAATCCTATTAAGAAAGGATGGAAAATTAAAGATCTTGTAGATAACTTTATGGCAGTTTATAACCAAACCTTGCAACATCAGTAGTAAAATATTTTATTTTCAAACTGTGACTAGTAGATCTAAATATTAACGCAGAATAATTAAACACCTTCTACAGTTCTTTTTTTACTATTTTTTCGCATTCCGGGTACTCATTTTTTGATATAATTTCCTCTAATTTGTGTGCAACATTTATAAAACCTTCTTTTGCTTTCTTGAAACTCCCTGTGGTTCTAAAGTCTGAATATTCCAGTGTTTCACGTGTTTCTGTCGTGTTCTTGCGGACTTCTTCTTGAGTGTTTATGCTTGTGTGTTGATTAAACTTTTTTACAAGATCTTCATCCGTGGTCCAGTGGGTTTGCAGGCAAATTTGGTTTGGGTCTCCAAATGGGGCTTCTTTCATACATTTTATTTTTTTCCCTAGTTCTGTACAAAAATTTTTAAAAAAAGTGTTTTTTTCATTTGTATTTTCTATATTGCTTGTATTCTTTGCATTTGCCGCTGCTGCTGCCGCTTTTATCTGATAGACTTTATCTGCAAGTGGATTGCAGGCTAATAAAGAAAAAAATAAGAAAAAGATCAACAAAGAAGCAGGTTTCATTAATTTTCTTCTCGTAATATTTCATCTGTTTCTTAATAGACAACTCCCATTTATCAAAAATAAATAGAAAAAGTCCATTTTAGGAAGCCATATTGAAAGTTTTTTAAAACAGACTTGCAATATAAGAAATATCCGATAAGTTATATTATGTTACATAATATATTAATAAAAACCTTTATTTAAGGAATTTGAAGTTCTTTACAAAAAGCTTCAAATGGCATAACCACTACTCCCTGAGATTCATAATCTTTTTGCTTCAAATGAATTACTATAAGACATGAGTAAAGTCATATATACTCAATTTTACTCATTTTTCATTGAATAAATTTTATTGGAATACCATACGGAAGGCCTTTCATTCCAGCCTTCGCCAGAAGGACAGTATACCTGAAATGATATAGATTAATTAGAACCGCTATATATAATTTCCGGATACGGATTATATAGTACACCTGATCCTGGGTTTATTGCATCCTGGTTATCCGCATCCCAGGCATCATTACATTCTGTATCTTTTAGTATACTACCTTCAGTTGATTCATAATATTCACAGGCGGAACCTTCCAATCCTACGACATCAGGATCTCCCCTGCCCCCTTCTGTTTCTTTAAAGGTATTGAATTCCTCTTGAGTATTCCATTCACGAATCACCAAATGGATACGGTGTCTAACCTCTCTAGCTTTGTCCAGACAAGACCATGTGAAATAAGGATAACCTGAGTCACCACTCCAAGCTCTTAAATAGCTTGTTAATTGATTCTCAGTGGGGGCTACATAAAACTTGGGTTTACTTGTCACAGACTCTTTATCTTCCACATTTGTCCAATAGTTAGCTGTAATAAAAGTAGGTCTCTCTCCTATATTTTTTCCACCATCGTAAATGTTAATTAAGGCGGGCATTTCATAAGTGTTTCTGTATCCATCTTTTAGAGTAGGTTCAATTAAAGTAATGGGCACTCCTTCGTTGTTGAAATAACTCCAGTTAGTTCTGGCGGAACCTCCAATACATGTTTCTAAACTTCCTCCCCAGTTTGCTTCGTTTGTAGTAGGTTCATTGCCTCCACCACTAGTAATAAGAAGGTAATCTCCCATACAACAGTTGCTGAGTTCGTTTTCACTTTGATCTAGAACATCGCAAAAATCTTGTACTTCATCTACCGGTCCTGCACTTATTGCACCTTGTGCTCCGCAGCTGACAGTAACTATTTCTGTGTCACCACCACAGGTAATTGATGTTCTGTTACATCCACCTATACAATGTTGGGTTTCCATTTCAGGAATACTTGCATCTTCTCCACTACCTTCACAGCTGCTGGTGCCAGTATAATCAGTACACGCATGTACTACAGGAGGACCTTCACCTACCCTTTGGTTAAAGTGCCAGGGAACATCAAAAGATAGGTAATCACACATTCCTTCCGGCACATTATATTCTAGCACGATGTTGTGAAACCATAAATCACCTTCCATGACATCCATAGTACAATAAAGATCTTCTGTAGATTCTTGCTCTACAGGTACTTTACAATCTGTACCAGGGCCTTCATCCATAGCATATATAAGAGCATCCAGAGGATCGAAGCCTTCTCCAATATAATAAGCTGCATGAAGATTCACATAGAAAAATTTTTCGTTTGGAATATGAGAAGTGCTTAATCCCTCTGTGGGAATCAAAGAATATTGAGAAGAAGAACCAACACCTCCTAAGAATTTTAATGGATTACAACTAACATAAAGTAAAGTTATTAGTGCTAAAGTGTAAAACCATTTCAATTTATATAAAACTGATTTTTTCATAGTAATTATTTATATCGGTGATTTAATTTTTTTCTTAATTTTTTTACTTGGTACATACTAAGAATAGATAAAAATGCTATAGATAATAGTCATTAACTATAGAAAAAATAAACAGGGTAATTCTTTAATTCCTTCTTTTAGACTATAAACAAGACTTAAGTCGTTTATTTTAAAGGACTCCTTTTAGAGGGACTGTTTTTTCTATTGGTCCAGTATACTCACATAGAGGTCGAATAATACGATTACTTTTTCTTTGCTCCATAATATGAGCTGTCCATCCGGAAATACGACTCATTACAAATAAAGGTGTAAATACTTCAATATCAAAACCCATCATGTAATAAGCCGGTCCGGCTGGAAAATCCAAATTAGGATAAATATTTTTTTGTTCCAACATGGTATCTCTTAAAATGGTATACATTTCAATCCACTTTGTATTATTTGTAACTTCTGCCATAGCTTTGGCGCAAGCAAACATTTGTGGCACACGGGAATCCCCTTTTTTATAAACTCTATGACCAAAACCCATAATCTTTCTTTTTTCTTTTAAGGCTGTTAACATCCATTCTTTAGCGTTTTCCGGTTTCCCTATTTCTTTCATCATGTACATCACCTGTTCATTAGCTCCTCCGTGCAAGGGGCCTTTTAATGAGCCGATAGCCCCGGCTACAGCTGAGTAAATATCTGAAGTAGTGGAAGTAATAACCCGTGAAGTGAAAGTGGATGCATTAAAACCATGTTCCGCATACAGAATTAGAGAGGCTTCAAAAGCGGATAACACTTCTTTTTTGGGAACTGTTTCAAAGCACATGAGAAAAAAATTTTCAATAAAGGATTTATTTATGTCGTGCTCAATAAAAGAGAGATTGTTTCTAAATCGGCTGTGAGCGGCTATCCATAAAGGAATATTAGAAAGCAGATTCATTGCTTTTTTTTCTAAAACTTCATCTGTGTCATCCCAGGTAGAATCATCCAAAGAACCGGCCATGGATACTGCTGTTCTCAGAGCATCCATAGGATGGGCTTTAGCGCACTCTTTTAAAGTGTTTAAAATTCTTTTATCTGTTTTTCTAGCTTGTTTTTCTTGTTCTCTGAATTGATCTAATGCATTTTGAGAAGGCAACTCCCCTTTCCATAAAAGATAGACAACAGCTAAAAAAGAAGAATGTTTAGCTAATTCCTCGGCAGAATAGCCTCTATAAATAAGGGAACTTTTTTCCGGTATTACCTTTGAAATAGCGCTTTCGTCTGCAATGATTCCTTCTAACCCCTTTTTTGCTTTCATACTTTTAGTCTCCTTATTATTCGTCATTCCGGCAAACTTCGTCCTTCCGGACTTGTTCCGGAATCCAGAAAGTTTTTCAAATTATATCATAAATCCTGATCCCACTTTGAGTATTCTTCATAGTTAAGTAATGTGTAAAGTTCCTTTCGTGTTAGCATTTCATTTAATAAATTCTTTTGATGTTTATCAATGGCTAGTTGTTTTAATCCTTTTTCTACAGCTTTCAATGCCAGCCTCCATGAAGTAACAGGATAAAGAATAATATTGTAACCTATTTGTTCCAAAATTTTAGAGGAAAGTAGATCTGATTTTCCAAACTCCGTTATATTCGCTATAAGAGGCACATTAATGGCTTCTCTAAATTTTTTAAACTCTTCTTCCGTTTCCAAGGCTTCAGGGAAAATAGCTTCCGCTCCAGCTTCCACATAAGCTTTAGCTCTTTCAATAGCTTTATCCAAGCCCTCCACTCCTCTAGCATCCGTTCGAGCGGATATAAGAAAAGCAGTATCTGTCTTGGATTTAAGTGCTGTTTTAATTTTTTTCTGCATTTCCTTAATATCAATGAGCTTTTTATTATCTAAATGTCCGCATCTTTTAGGGCTTTTTTGATCTTCCAAGTGTAATCCACAAAAACCGGCCTGCTCTAGTTTTTGAGTGGTTCGGGCCACATTTAAAATTCCTCCAAATCCCGTATCAGCATCCACTAAACCCGGTAATGAACTGTGTTGCGCTAAAGCTGAACCTCTTTCCACTAATTCGGATAAAGTAAACAGCTCTAAATCCGGTAGAGCCAAATCACTTGAGATAACAGCTCCGGATACATAAATTCCTTCAAAACCCTGCTTTTCTATAAGACGGGAAACTAAAGGGGAAAAAGAACCTACGAAACGAAGAATCTTCCCACCGGTTAAATCACTCCTGAATTTTTGCCTTTTCTTTTTTATATCAGAAACAGAAAAAATCATAAATTTCCTTATTTAGAGGGCACTGCAATTTCTCATTCTATGCAATGTTAAGGGTTCTATCAATGATTATTCAATTACAGTTCATTATTCCCACATATGCCTGCTATTCCCACACATCTGTCATTCCAAATTTGTGTATGTCATTTCAAATTTGTGTATGTCATTCCGGACTTGTTCCGGAATCCCTGGATTCCCGCCTTCGCGGGAAGGACGAAAGAAATCCCTTTCTTTTTTGAAGTCGTGTCCCTGGATTCCCGCCTTCGCGGGAAGGACAGGCTTCACGGGAAGGACAGGCTTCGCAGGAAGGACAGTGAACTAGATTAATTACGAGTGGAAGCGGAAAGTTTTTTCTCCTCTAAAGCTTCTATAAACTTTAAGAAACCTTCAGCTTGTTGATTAAGCAGACTCATTATTTCTTGATCTATAATCTCCCCATCAGATAATAAGTTATCTATATTTTGTAAAAATACTCTTTCAGGATATATGAAAGCATTTCGGTATCCCATAACTTGTTGTAACTGCTCTATGGGTCTTAGTCCTCCGAAGCGTCCTCCCAGACCCACAAAAGCAATAGGACGATACTCAAATGTTTCAGGATAAGTCCAATGATCTATAAAAAATTTAAAGATACCAGGAAAAGAACCATTGTACTCAGGGCAAACAATCGTAAAAGCGGAAGAGGTATTAAGTTTTAAAATAACTTGCCTGACATTTTCCGGTAATGTTTGTGGATAAGGATTATCAATGAGTTTTTGAAAAGAAACATCTCTTAAGGAAATAATTTCTGTAGAGCAATTAAAGTTTTTATATATTTTTTGTAAAATACCAGCAACAATTCGACTATTGGATTCAGGGCGATTGGTAGCTGAAATAATGTATTTCACAAATAATGATCCTAATAGATAAATTCTTCTCTCTTATTGAGAAATGATTTTAAGCAAAAAAGTTACCAACTGGATTTAGTAACACCAGGGATTTTACCTTGATGAGCCAACTGTCGAAACATAAGTCGGGATAAACCAAAGCGGCGCAAATTTCCTCGAGGTCGGCCGGAGATATTGCAACGACGAACTACTCTGGAAAGGGAAGTATCTCTAGGAAGCTTTTGTAAGGCTATTGCTGCAGAATGTCTTTCTTCTTCAGAAAGCGAGAGATTGGATATCTTATTCCGCAATTCAGAACGATAAGCCATATATTTAAAGGCTTTTTCTTTTCTTTTATTATTTTTAACAACAGAGCTTTTTTTAGCCATTTCCTCTCCATACTGTAAGATAATTTTATAAGAAATATAAAATACCAATAAAAGTCTTTTTTACATA
>JANQSX010000191.1 GCA_028279085.1 Bdellovibrionales bacterium | reverse complement strand
TGAGTACTAAAAAGTTTCTTTATAGGGGGAGGGATGTTTTCTCCACGGGCGTTTGAAGAGTTGGAAAAAAAGGCGGCGGATGTTCATTTACTTCTAGTGAAAAAAAAGCAGACCTTAGTTGTAGCGGAAAGTTGTACAGGAGGACTCCTTTCTTACTGTTTAACAATAAAGCCGGAAGCTAGTGCGTTTTTTTTAGGTTCTGTGGTGAGTTACTCTTATTCAGCGAAGATGAAGCACCTGGGGGTGAGGGCTTCTGTACTTAATGAAAAAGGAGCTGTTAACGAATCTGTTTGTGATTTAATGGCACAAGGTGTTAAAGAGCGTTGGAATAGCGACTGGGCTTTGGCGATTACAGGAGTGGCAGGTCCTGGTAAAATGCAAAAAGATCCACCAGTGGGAACAGTTTTTATTAGTGTTTTGGGTCCGGACTGTCAAAAAGTGGAACAGATTTTGCTAGATAAAAAAAATCGTCAGGATATACGGCATCAATCTGCTATTTTTGCGTTGGATTTTTTGCATTCCTGTATAACAATGGGCACACATTAAACAGAGGAGGAAAAAAGCTATGAATGAAAAACAAAAAGCCTTGGATCTAGCCATTACGTCCATAGAAAAACAATTTGGAAAAGGTTCTATTATGAAACTGGGAGGAGGTAAATCCCTTTATGATAATGTACCGGTTTACAGCACAGGTTCTTTGGGATTGGATATTGCTCTTGGTATTGGTGGCTTACCTAAAGGCCGGGTGGTAGAAATCTTTGGACCGGAAAGTTCCGGTAAAACCACTTTAGCTCTCTCCACTGCCGCTCAAGCTCAAAAAGCTGGTGGGACAGTAGCTTTTGTAGATGCGGAACACGCCTTGGATACTAATTATGCTGGAAAATTAGGGGTCAATGTTTCGGATATGTTGATATCTCAGCCGGATGCTGGTGAACAGGCTTTAGAAATTACAGAGACTCTAGTGCGTTCTGGAGCTGTTGATGTATTGATTGTGGATTCGGTGGCCGCTTTAACTCCTAAAGCGGAAATCGAGGGTGATATGGGGGATTCTCATATGGGCCTTCAAGCGCGTCTTATGTCTCAGGCTCTTCGTAAATTAACAGCGGCTATTAATCGCAGTGGCACTTTGGTTATTTTTATTAATCAGATTCGGATGAAAATCGGTGTGATGTTTGGAAACCCTGAAACCACTACGGGTGGAAATGCATTAAAGTTTTATTCTTCCGTTCGTTTGGATGTGAGGAGAGTGGCAGCCATCAAAAAAGGAGATCATGTGATAGGTAATAAAACAGTTGTGAAAGTGGTTAAGAATAAAATGTCTCCTCCTTTTGCTCGAGCGGAATTTGATTTAATGTATGGAGATGGTATTTCTCAAGAAGCTGAATTATTGGATTTAGCTTGTAAAAAGGATATTGTGAAGAAATCAGGTGCTTGGTATAGCTTTGAAGGAAGTAAAATCGGGCAAGGTCGTGAATTAGTACGGGTGTTTTTGAAGGAAAATAGACCAGTGAGGAATAAAATCCAGCAAATGGTCTTTAAAAGCTATGGAATAAAAACAGCATCCAAAGAAACACTTGCGAAAAAAGGGCGAGCTCCAGAGCTTTCTATCGAAAACTAGTAGGATATTTATA
>JANQSX010000037.1 GCA_028279085.1 Bdellovibrionales bacterium | reverse complement strand
AAAAAAAGAAGTTTATACTTGGTGGTCCTATCGGGAAAACGCCCGTAAAAATAACAGGGGTAGGAGAATTGGTCATATATGTGTCACGCCTGGTCTTGTAAAAAGCCTCAAATCCGTGGATATCTTATCCAAACAGCAAGGTTCTGATCATTGTCCCATTAAAATTCAACTCTCTACTTAATCACTCTGACGCTTGCGTTTATGACGCTTTCTTTTTTCCCAGCATGCTGATAAAGCGGCCTTTTGCTCATCATTTTCTAAAACTGTGTTTAAAATATTTTGCCTGAACTCCTGTTTCGCTGCTTGGATAGATTCCTTTTGAGCGTCTGAAAGATTCGCCTCAGGACACCAGTTATGCCCCTTTTTCTTTCTTTCCTTTTTTTTCTCCCAACAGGCTGATAGAGCGGCCCTTTGTTCATCACTTTCTAAAACTGTGTTTAAAATATTTTGTCTGAACTCCTGCTTCGCTTGTTTCCTGTCTTCCTCAGAAAGATCCTTCACCTGAGCTTTGAAGTTTCTACGCATCTCCCTAATAGATTCCTTTTGAGCGTCTGAAAGATTTGCCTCAGGACACCAGTTACGTCTCTTTTTCTTTCTTTCCTTTTTTTTCTCCCAACAGGCTGATAGAGCGGCCCTTTGTTCATCACTCTCCAAAATAGTGTCTAAAATATTTTGTTTTAACTGCTGTTTCGCTGTTTGGATAGATTCCTTTTGAGCGTCTGAAAGATTCGCCTCAGGACACCAGTTATGTCTTCCTTGATCCGCTTCAGCCTCAATAGGTGAGTTTAAATAAACCACACTTACAAGAAAAGTAATACCGATTAGTTTTTTTATAAAGCTCACTTTAACCCCCTTTTGTTATAAGTAACCTTTTTCGCAATAATTATAGTTTATTGTTTTAATTACTACAAAATAAATACCCCATTATCTTAACTTTCTGTCTCATCTTGAGAAAAGAAACAAAATCATCTTTAGTCAAATAGCTCAAAACGAGTTCGGATTTGAACACAAAGCGACTAAAAGTTGCTTTGTGGCAAAACGCATGTCCGAGCTTTTGAGCTATTTGACTAAAGATGATTTGTACATTTAACAACTTAACGATAAAAAAATTCTATTAACTTGCTTTACGGGGATCAAAAGCATTTCTGATTCCATCTCCAATAAAAGTTAAAATCACTAAAGTAGTGAACAAAGCTAAAGAGGGGAATAAGGCCAACCACCAGGCCACTGTAAAATGTTTTTCCGCTTGTAAAAGCAACTCCCCCCAGGAAGGAGTGGGAGGCATAAGACCAAAACCCAAATAATCCAAAATAGCCAAAAAGGAGATGGCCGCTGCCAAAGAAAAAGGAGAAAAAGTTAAAATAGGAGTAAGAGAATTAGGTAAAATATGTTTAAACATAATTCTAAAGGGTGCCATCCCCTGAACACGGCATATATCTACAAATTCTCTTTTTCTCAATTTTAAAAACTCCGCACGTATATAATAAGAAATATTAATCCATCTAAAGCAGGCCATAAATATTACCAACAACCAAAAAGGAGCACCTCCCACTAAATCCACTAAAGTAATTAACAATAATAAAAAAGGAATGGTTTCTATAATTTCCACACAACGCTGGCTGATTAAATCAAATCGACCTCCTACAAAACCCATCAAAGCACCTAGAAATACTCCTAGTAGATAGGAAGAAAACCACACCATTAAAGCAAAACCAATGCTATAACGAAAACCATAAATCAAACGAGAAAGAATATCTCTTCCTCTATCATCCGTACCCAACCAATTATCAAGAGAAGGGGGGGCAGGATAATGTTCTACTTTTATATTGGACTCAAAAGGATCCCATTTTACCAGAGGCCAAAAAGCCCAATTAGAGTTAGAAAAATCCAAACTTCTGTAATCCACCATTTTCAAATCTGTTTTTAAATTCAAATCAGACGGATGATATTTAACTAGAACAGGAAAATACCAGTTCCCTTCATAAGACATCACAATGGGCTTATTATTAGACCAAAATTCCGCTGTTACACTTAAAAAAAGAAAAAAAATAAAACACCAACCGGCTATAACAGTTTTCCGATTGGATTTAAGCTTCTTCCATCTTTTCAAAGTGTCTGCATTTTTTAAAAACTTTTCAATCATGAGAAATCAATCCTTGGATCCACTAAAACATACGCAAAATCGGATATTAGTCTTCCAAATAAAGCCAACACAGCTTGAAAAAAAATCAATGCCATCAAGACTTGATAATCTCTATTAATGACTGAGTTATAACCCAGTAAACCAATTCCATCCAAAGTAAAAATTTTTTCCACAATCAGAGAACCGGCAAAAAATAACCCTAAGAAAGAGCCTAGACCTGTCACAATGGGAATGAGGGCATTTCTCAATGCGTGTTTATATATTACTGTTTTCTGATGCAACCCTTTAGCTTTAGCCGTTCTAACATAATCCAACCGCACTTCATCTAATAAAGAATTCTTTGTTAAAAAAGTCAGCACAGTAAAATGCCCAATCATGTAACAAACAAGAGGTAAAACAAAATGATGAATACGATCTATGACTTTTCCAAAAAAATCTTTATCAAAATATTGATCGGAGTACAAATCACCAACAGGGAACCAATTAAGAAAGCCTCCTCCGGTTAAATAAGTTTTTAATAAAATACCTAAAACTAAAGCAGGGATAGAATACATTATCAATAAAACAATACTACTAACGAAGTCAAAACGCTCCCCTTCCCGAATCGCCTTAAGAATACCCAAAGGGATACATATTAGATAAGTTAAAATTAAAGAAACTATACCAAATTGAAGAGAGACAGGAAACTTGGATACAATAACGGAAATGACCGGTTCTTCATAAGTAAAACTATCTCCAAAATCAAAAGTAATAATACTTTTAATCCATAACCAGTAACGAACATGAACAGGTTTATCAAAACCATATTGTTTTTTGAGATTATTGATCACCTCTTCTGAAATAGCGGAAGACTGAGAGTGACTACCGGCACTTCCCATATTGCCCGCAAAAGCTCCTGCAAATTGAAGCTGAGCTATTTTTTGTTCAACAGGTCCACCAGGAGCCAAATTGATAATAAAAAAACAGACGACAGTAATTCCCAAAAGAGTGGGAACAATAGCCAATACCCTTTTAAAAAGATATATCCACATTAAAGATCACCACTTAGCTGCCAATACTTTGCCCCTAATTCATATACATGAGTATCTTTTTCCATTTTAAGTTTTTTATTGTGAGAATAAAACTGAACAGGAGAGTTAAATAAAAACAAATAAGGATAATCTTCAGCAATGAGATGATATACTTTTTGAAATATCTTTATTCTTTTATTACGATTCATTTCCACCCGACCCTTATCAATTAACTTATCCACCTCAGGGTTAGAGTAATTAATAAAGTTATGACCTCCCTTTCTAGAAGATTCAGAATGCCATATTTGCTTGGGATCCAGTTCCACTGAACCACCAGACCAACCTAAGTTGACCGCTTCAAACTTTTTCTCATGAATAAGCTTCAAGAAGGCACTCCAATCCATAAATCGAAGAGACATATTAATACCACTTTTTTTCAAATCCTGTTGATATATAGTTAAATATTTTTCCACATCCTTCTTGGAAAAGATTAAAGTAAAACTAAATTCTTTTTTTTGATTTTGAATCATTTTATCTAAAATTCCGTTTTGGTCTGTATCTTTCCAACCATCTTCACTTAAAAGTTTCCCTGCTTTTTTAGGATCAAAGGCAATAGGTTGTACGGAGGAATCTGCATAATCACTCCATGAATGCCATGGACCACTAGCTAGTTTAGCCTTTCCATACCGAAACTTTTCATTCATTAATTCTCTATTCATTAAATACACTAAAGCCTTTCTGGTTTTTTTATTTTGAAAAAGCGGATTCTTTAAATTCCATCCAATATAACTATAACCGGAAGGTTGTTTATTACTCACTTCTTTTTTTATAATGGTTTCTCCCCAAGGGGGCTTACTGGTTTTTCTCATATAAGCTTCAGCACTCAAGCCCAAAAAATCAAAACTTCCTGCTGCCATTCTAATCAACTGATCATTCTCATCTCTAATAAAACGAAACACAATACGTTTAATACGATGAGTATTATTTTTTACCGATCGTCCCCACCAGTCTTTATTCTGTTCTAAGATAATTTTTTTTCCTTTTTCATATTTTTTAAAAATATAGGGGCCGGAACCGACTAATATGTGACTTAATTTTTTTTCTTTTTCCTTGTATATGTGTTCAGGAATAATACTCAATCCTCCTAAAACAGCCAAGTTTCCAAAATATTTTTTATTAGCTTTAAATTGCACTCTTTTATCATCTAAAATTTTAACAGACTCAATATTTTCCAAATAAGGAAGAAAATGCGCTCCTCCAAAAGAAGGATCTTTATAAGCATTAAAAGAAAAGGCTATATCTTTAACTGTGAGTGGATGACCATCATGCCATTTTACATTAGAACGAATAGTAAAAGTGAATAACCTGTGGTCTTTACTAACTTCCCAATTTTTTGCTAAATGAGGTTCCCATTCATAAGTATCAGAATGGCGCATTAACATAGAATCCAATACATAATCTTTTATGACTGAAGCGTATACATCCGTAGAACGTATGGGATGTAGAGTTTCCGGTTCAGAACCTAAATTCCTAAAAAAAGTAACATTTTTTCCTGTTTTATCTATACTAGTTGTTCCCTTATCAGATAAATCTTTTTTATTCTTTCCCGTACAGGAAGAAAATGAAACGATTAAAAACATACAGAAAAAAACACTCTTCCGAATCCAATTCCTCTGAAAAAAACAATATTTGATAACAGTGAAAGAGTTGTTAATCATGATTATTCTCCTTATTTAAAAAATATTTATTTATATTACTTCACAATATAAATAATGTCTTATAAAAAAGATAAAAGGTGTCAAAACAAATAATGATAAAAAACTTAAGTATTTTTGGACGTACTTCTAATTATAAAGACTCAGAGTTGATTCTACTGGCTGTTCCCTGGTCAGCCACAGCCTCTTTTGGAGAAGGAGCACATAAAGGTCCTGAAATAATCGCCCGTGCTTCCTCGCAAATGGATTTCTTTGCACCAGGGATAGATGATGTGAGGGATCAGGGGATTTGTCTTCTCGCTCCACCGGATTTCCTAAAAACACTAAATAAACAAACCAGAGAAAAAGCCTTGCCTATTATTGCTCTGGAAGAAGATGCTCCAGGAGATTTTCCAATAAAACTTATTCAAGAAATTAACCAAGCCTGTGCTGACATGGTAAGTTGGGTGTATGAAGAAACAAAAAAAATTCACAAAGCTGGAAAACAATTTGGCCTGGTAGGAGGAGATCATTCCACTTCAGAAGGAGCTATTCGTTATTTTAGTGAAATCTACCAAGAGGATTTTGGTGTTTTACATATTGATGCTCATGCGGATTTACGAAAAAGTTATCAAGGTTTTCGTCACTCCCACGCTAGTGTGATGTACAATATAATTCATCATTCCCACTCCCCTTCTATGCTAGTTCAAATAGGAGTAAGAGATTACTGTAAAGAAGAATATTTCCTTATAAAAGAAAATAAAAAAATACATACTTTTTTTGACTCAGATATAAAAACAGCGCTTTTTGAAGGTAGCACATGGCAATCCCTTGTAGAAACCATCATTCAATTACTCCCTGAAAAGATATATATTTCTCTAGATGTAGATGGCCTTCAACCTCATTTATTTCCTCACACAGGCACTCCTGTTCCAGGAGGAATGGACTTTGAACAAACGAATTATTTACTCAAACAACTTATTCAATCTCAAAAGGACATTATTGGTTTTGATTTGGTGGAAGTAGCTGCTCCCACAGGAAAAACAGATATATGGGACGCACAGGTCGGTGCTCGCTTGCTTTTTCGTCTTGGACAAGCTATTTTAAACAAGTCCTTAACAAAGTAAAAATCTACAAATTTATATCTTTTTAACTAATGAACTACCGAGCGTACTTCTTACTCATACTTTCTCTGATCTCAGCTCCTTCAATACTTAAAGCTGTCCACGGAAGAGCCATCAAACGCTCTAATTCAATCAACTCACCGGTTTCTTCACAAATACCATAACAACCTTGTTCAATACGAGCTAGAGCCATTTCCACTTCCATCAATTGCTGGTTGATTCTTTCATTGCGACTAAGAAATTCTTTTTCTTCCATCAGACGAACCGTTTGATCCGCTTCATCCCCTCTATGACCTTCAGAAAAAATTATTTCATTTTGAGCCTCTCGGACCTGATTTAAAAGATCTGTTTTTGTCTTCAACAACTTCTCTCGACACTTACTAATTATTTCTTTGGGGATTTCTTTTAAGGTTTCTTTTGATACCATTAGACCGCTCCTTGGTTAGATATGAACTCACTTCATCCTGAAGGTATTTGACAAGTTATCCAGATATAGGAACATTCTGGCAAGAAAATTTTACACTTTTTTTTAAATATAGTAAAAAAATAAGCAAAATCAGCCCCTTTTTATTTTACTCATAGCATTATAAAAGATCCTTTTATAGTAATCTATTAGAAAAAAATATGTAAAATTTTTATCTTTGTAAGATTGTACAACTTAAAGAGGTGGTTTTTGACTGTTTTTCATTTATCAATTTTGATTATTGGCTTGGCTGGCTTAATTATTGGTGCTGAATTATTAGTCAGAAAAGGTTCTTTACTAGCCAAATGTCTAGGAATACACCCATTTTTTGTAGGAGTTATTTTATTAGGAATGGGAACTTCAGCGCCGGAATGGGCAGTATCCACCATTTCCTCCATAAAAGGCTTACCAAACCTAGCTGTATCTAATGTTTTTGGTTCTAATATATTTAACATTTTACTGGTCTTAGGTTTAATTTTATTTAGACCTTTATCACAACTCAATATCAATCTTATCAAAAAAGACATCTTATTTCTTTTTTTTAGCGGCTTCGCTCTCATCCCGCTTATGTTTAATTATTTCCTTTCCCGTTGGGATGCTTTCGTTCTAACTATTATTTTTCTGGCTTATATAGTTTTTAGTTCGTTATCCGCTCAAAAACAAAAAGCAAGTCTGGAAGTAAGCTCACATCAGATAAAAATATTTTTTCCAAAAGAGATATTATTTATTATTTTAGGTTTTGTCCTGCTTATCGGAGGCTCTCATTTTACTGTTATAGGAGCTTCCTATCTGGGACAAAAAATAGGAATGTCCGAAAGACTAATCGGCATACTCATTGTATCTGTTGGCACTAGTTTGCCAGAGTTGTTTGCCTCTATTACAGCCCTTTTAAAAGAGCAAAAGGACATGGCAATAGGAAATATTATCGGCTCCAATATATTCAACACTTTTGCTATTCTTGGAACGGCTGCTTGGATACTACCTGCCAATATTGATACTCAGATGTTTACAATTGATCTTCCTGTGCTCATGGCGATTCATATTATTTTATTCAGCTTGCTTTTTTGTTATAAAATTCAATGGATACAAAAAATACTACCTTATCTATTTTTCAGCGGATATATTTGTTATATGAGCTTTCTATTGTTTGCCCGTTAAGATAAGATATAATTATCTAGTTTGAATTGATTTTAAACTAAGGGGGGAAAACAATGAAACAACAAATAGATTGGCGATGTTCTAAATGTAATCATCATGAATGTGAAATTGGCAAATTTGCCGCTACCAGCGGGGGAATATTTACAAAATTGTTCAATGTACAAAACAAAAAATTTTCCACGATAAGTTGCAAACGCTGTCAATTTACAGAAATATATAAAACTACAACGAGTAAATTAGCTAATATTTTTGACTTTCTTAGCGGTACATAAAATTTTCAACTTTTTGTCGCTGTATTAATAAGATGTTCAATTGTCTTTTCCTGAATTAAAAAATTCTCTATTTTCTCATATTCTTCCTTGGTCTGAGCTCCCTTACTCTCTTGAAGATATAACTTCACTTCCTGAGGAGAAACAGATATATTGAGCTTATTGGCCAGAGTATAAATCAAATAAGAGGACTGCACCATAAATCGAGCTTGTTTTTGAAACTCTTCCTGATATTTTTTTTTATATTGTTCAATTTCTTTCTCACCCATTCCTGATTTCTTTAAACGTCCCTCTGCAGAAGAAATAATAGCTTGCTCTTGCTCATTTATTACTCCTTCCGGTAAAAGCTCAATCGGATTTTTATCCACTAATTGTTTAAGCGTCTCTTCTCTCATAAGATCGTATGATTGCCCTTGTTTTTCTTTTTCAATAGATTGGCGAATGAGTGACTTTAATTGTTCCATATCTTTGCATTTGAATTTTTTAACAAACTCTTCATCTAGTTCCGGTAAAAGCTTTTTTTTAATATCCACCAGGGTCACTTCTAATTCAGCGGATTTTCCCGCCTGTTCTTTCATTGG
>JANQSX010000170.1 GCA_028279085.1 Bdellovibrionales bacterium | reverse complement strand
ATGAGTGGCACGAGTCAGAGCACAAAAACTGGAAGCGGAACTGGCAGCTCCGGCAGAAGCGGGAAAATTATTAGCTGACTGAATTAAATAACAACCCTGAATTTGAAACGCTTCTTTTAAAACACGGAAAAAGTTTAAAAATCTTTCTATTGCGGGATTAGACAATTCTAAAAAGAAAAAATCTTTTTCATCTAAAGACTCCCAACAATCCTCCTGTTTGTCTATTTTCGTGATCCTTACTTTCGTTACCAAATGATCTAAAGTATAAGAAAAAGAAGAGTTCAGAGGAAGGTTACTTGTATCTTTTTTACCAGCGTATTTAATAAGAGCTACATTGGAGGGAGCTACAGCTTCCCAGCTTGTTAGTTTTTCGGACATTTCATGATAATCCTATTACTTCTTCAAACAACTAGGCAAGACTTCCATAATAGCATAAGCTTTGTCAGAGAAAATAATATGGTTTTCCTGTATTAAGAATACAGAGTTAGAAATTTCCTCTTCCAGTTTCTGCATTTCATCATCTGTTTTACCTGATGATATAGCGGAAGAAAAACGATTAGCAGAAACTCCTAAAAGACTATTATTTTTTTCATTTAAATCAAAATACCTTTGAAGAGCACTTAAAACATTGCCACAATTAACTTCCATTTGATCATATTGTATTATAGAATCCGTAAGTGAATCATTTTCCGCTTCAACAGCTTCTGCCGCAACAGCAAAAAAAGCCAAAGACCCTATAAAACAACAAAAAGAAAAGAAAATACACTTCATAAATAACATCCGAAAAAAACTTATTGGCGTTCAATATTCAAAAGCATTATTTTACATATAAACATTAAAATAAGCAAAATCATTCACAACTCCTTTGTAAAATTTACATTTTTGGCTGGAAATCTATCACTTTATATTACAAAATACATATTCTAAACCCGTTTAATCTTAAATTTTCCATTTAAAAAAGAATTCCAAAGTTTTTAAGCTAAATTGATAAATTCATTTAACCCCTAAAAACCCTCAAAGAGCTTCAGTTTCACATAGATTCCAGTTGTCTTTAGACTTGACTAAAGAAGCCAAAAACAATTGACAAATTTATATTCAATCAATAATAATAAACTCTGCTATGTTAAAGTACACAATTGCCGGATTATTATTTCTTTTCTGCTTTATAGTGAGTGGATGTAATAGCGGCCCTTATAATGTCATTACTGTTGAAACCGGTTGGGGACAGGAAAAAATTTCTTCTTATTGTTCCGCTTGGACAGACGGATGTAATATCGGTTGCCGTACAAACAACACTACAGGTTACACAGTTACCGAAGTAAAAGAAAATTGTAAAGATACGGACATTCACCGGGCGCAATGTATAGATGAAGACCCAGTAAAAATAAAGACCTGTAACAATATCTTAAATAATAAAAACAGTGACAACTAATTTGGAATAATGATGATATCTGCACTTTGGATTTCTATCATCACGGGATTTACCGGCCTAGTTATAGGCTGGCTTTTTTTTTCTGATCCCAAAAAAAAAAGAGCTCTTATTGAATCTCAAACTCTATTAAAAAAATTCATGGAGGAAACAAAAAAAAAAGAAGAAGAAATAAAGGATCTTCATGAAAAATATTTACAGGCGGAAAAAAAAATATCACAACTTTCCGGAGAAAAACAAAATAGAGAAACATTACAAAATCAGTTTACTGACCATTTTAAAAATTTAAGTCAGGAAATTATTGAAAATAAGTCTAAACAATTTCAAACACAGGCAGAAAAGAATCTCTCCACTTTACTGAATCCCCTAAAAGAGAAAATACAATCCTTTCAAAAAAAAGTGGAAGATACTTATGATAGAGAATCCCGTGAACGATTCTCCCTAAAAGATAAAATAAAAGAGTTATGTGATGTACACGATCGCCTAAAAGCGGAAACCATACATTTAGCACAAACATTAAAAGGTGACGTAAAAGCGCAAGGACAATGGGGGGAAATTATTCTGAGTACTATTTTAGAATCCTCCGGTTTAAAAGAAAATGAACATTACATTACACAGGCACGAGGCTTACCACTTACAGATGAAGAAGGGAAACGACAAAAACCGGATGTTATTATTAACCTTCCCGACAATAAACATATTATCATTGACTCAAAGGTATCTCTCAAACACTATGAACAATTTATTGTATCCGATTCGGAAGAAGAAAAAAACACTTACTTATCGCAGTTCATATCTTCCCTTCGCTCTCATGTAAAACAACTGAGTAAAAAACAATATTCTATGACTGACATAGTAAATACCCCGGATTTCGTATTAATGTTTTTCCCAATAGAAGGAGCTTTTTCCTTAGCTCTGCAATCTGATCCTAAAGTTTTTCAATTTTCATGGGATCATTCCATTGTAATAGTTAGTCCAACAACTCTACTAGCTACCTTAAAAACTGTGGAATCTATATGGAAAAGAGAAAACCAAAACCGCAATGCCAGGGAAATAGCAAAAGCCAGCGGGCTGCTTTATGACAAGTTCACTTCATTTACAGAAGATTTAACTCAAATAGGATCCAATTTGAAAAAAGCAGAAAACAGTTATAGTCAAGCTTTACAAAAGTTACATACCGGAAAAGGTAATATTGTGTCAAAATTGGAAAAAATAAAACAATTAGGTGCTAAAACCTCCAAGAAAATCTCAGATAATTTGCTTTCATCAGATTAATAACCAGTCATTAGTCTATAAGATAAAAGTAAAGTATTTTACTTTACTCCTTTAATATTTTTGAATCTTCTAAGTGATTTGTGTTACTTTTTCATTAGGAGAATATTGTAATGAATATCCATTTTTTTATATTAACTGTTTTATTATCTCTTTTACTATCTTGTGAACAATCTTCTATTCGCAAGCCCCAGTACCAACAGTTTGACCGTGAATCATGTAATTCTAATAATGACAATAGAACTGCAGATACTAATGAATTAACAGCTATAGATAGTGATAATGCCAGTAGTTATAATATATCAGGTACCTGTAAAAGAGATAATTCAGAAGTAAAAGTGTATATTGAAGGACACCCTTTGGATATATCACCGATTTGTAATCGCGGAAGATGGGAAACCTCAGTCGATGTTACTGGAATTGTTAATAAAAAAGAAAGAGTACAAATAGCTGTTTCACAAGCGGGAAGTAGTGGATTACATTGTCAAAACACCACAAACTATTTTATATGCCCTGATGGATATATAGGTGTTCCTGAATTGGAGCATGTGAGCTATAAAGCTTTTTGTGCAATGAAGTACGAAGCTAAGTCATCAAAAGCTCTGCCCTCTCCCCACCAACGTTCTATTATAAAAGCGGAAGCAAGAGCGGAAGGTGTACCTATAACTAGAGTAAATGAAACAGATGCTATTAAATATTGTGAACAAAATGGCCCTGGATACAATCTTATTAAAAATCCAGAATGGCAAACTATTGCCAGACATATTGAACTAACAGAAGTGAATTGGTCTAAAGGAAATATAAAAATAGAAAATGGTAATCACCTTAATGTCGGTAACATATCAGGCATCAAAACAAGCAGTAACGATAATGACATTAACGATAAAAAATGGCATAAAAATAAACGCACGCATAAATTACTGAATGGTGAATATATATGGGACTTTGCCGGTAACCTAGGTGAGATAGTACAGAGCGATATAAGCAACTTACCTGTTACTTACACAGGATATATCTATAGCTTACCCGTACAAATGAAAGAATTATTTGGACCGGACAGAGACTATACTATTCTTGATGATCGAGAAAGAATTAATGGTTTTGGAGGATTGGGATATATGCAGGGAAACCGCTTTGAAGGAGCCTTAATAAGAGGAGGGAGTAACAGCAGAACAGCCGGCATATTCTCAGTGGACACCTCATTTTCTAGAGACAGATTGAATTTCAGAGGCAATGTTGGTTTTCGTTGTGTTTATCATCCATAATCTGAATATTGATTCAATATAAAACTTTCAATGGGCAGTTTGCCAGTTTTGTCCCGTGTGGATATTTACTTCTAAAGGCACTTTCCACGACACCACATTTTCCATAATATTTTTAATCTTCCGAGTCTCTTCTTCTAATAAACCACTATCACACTCAAAAAGCAGCTCATCATGTATTTGTAATAAAATGGGAGAGTATAAACTATTTCTGAGTTCAACCATAACCATTTTTACCAAATCACTAGCAGTCCCTTGTATAGGAGTATTAATAGCTACCCTCTCTCCCCACTTTTTAGCCTGAAAACGTGAATCAGAAAGCTCCCGAATCACTCGTCGTCTTCCAAACAGAGTTTCCACATACCCCTGCTTGCGGGCCAATTGAACAATTGAATCCATATATTCTTTTACTTTTTTAAACCGTTTAAAATAATTTTTAATAATTTCCTTTGCTTCAGAAACAGAAATACCCAGTGATTCGGACAAAGTATAAGGCCCTTGTCCATATATTAAACCAAAATTGATAGCTTTAGCCGCCCGCCTTAGATCATCTTTAACTTCTTTAATGGGAATAGAATAAATTTCACTAGCCGTAGCAGTATGAATATCCAAATTTTTTCTAAAAGCTGAACAAAGAGCCGGATCTTCTGTAATATGAGCTAAAATCCTTAGCTCAATTTGGGAATAATCAGCAGAAACAATTTGCTTTTCTTTCGGAGCTACAAAAGCCCTTCTTATTTTTCTTCCTCTTTCTGTTTTAATAGGGATATTTTGCAAATTGGGGTTGATGCTGGAAAGCCGACCTGTAGCTGTTAGAGCTTGACGAAAATGAGTGTGCACCCTTCCCGTTTTTTTATTAATCAAAGGCGGTAAAGCATCTATGTAAGTCGTTTTAAGCTTAAATAATTCCCGATGTTCTAAAATCAAAGGAATAATGGGATGTTGACTCTTTAATTTATTCAATACCTCCATATCCGTTGAATAACCGGTTTTTGTTTTTCTAATAGGATGCAAACCCATTTCCGTAAATAAAACATCAGCTAATTGTTTCGGACTGGAAATATTAAACTCATGTTTAGCATAATCAAAAATCTCTTTTTCCACTTTTTGAATAGTTTGATTAATATCTTTGCTTTGTTTTTTTAATTCAGAATTATCTAATTTAATGCCTTGATTTTCCATTTCATATAAAACAGAAATCAGTGGAAGTTCCAATTCCGTATAAAGCTTAAGCATATTTAATTCTATCAGTCGCATTTCCAATTCCTTCTTCATTTTTTTATGGATTTGATAAACTTCACCAGGAACCATAGAATCTGATACTTCCTCTCCAACATATTTAATCGCTACATTTTCAAAACCACCAGGAGGACCGGACTCTATTAAATAAGCGGAAACCATAGAACACCAATGTGGCACGGGATGTATACAATCAAAATCCTTCCATATCTTTTTCAAATCATAACCATACCAACTTACTCTTCGATCAGAAAAAAAATGCCCTAGTTTTTTTAAATTGTGATTTTCCAAGCTAATCACCTTATTTTTAAAAGATAGATAATACTGATCTCCTTTTGAAAAAATCCAGATTTTACCATAAGGTTCAATAAGATCCTGTAACTCATTCCAACTCAGGTGATGTAGTTTCAAGTTAGAAGAAAGTCTTCTAGCTGTCGTTTGATTTTTACCGGTGGAATTATTGCTCTCCTCCCCATGTATTCCACCACATAATTTTTTTTCAAAAGTTTTAAACCCAAGTTCTTTTAAAATTTCTCTTAACTTTTCTTTTTGAAAAGATTGACGTTGAAAAGAAGATAGAGATTTTTCAAGATTTATATCTGTTACAATACAAGCTAATTTTTTAGATAAAAAAGCTTCTTTTTTGGAAGCTTTCAGCTTTTCCGCCGTTTTCTTTGGTATTTGATCTAACTTCTTATATATGTTGTCTAGATCTCCATATTCCTCTAAAAGTTTCTGTGCCCCTTTGGGACCGATACCAAACACACCTGGAATATTATCACTGCTATCCCCTACAATAGCCAGGTAGTCGTTTATTTGTTCGGGTTTTACACCCCATTTTTTTTGAACACCGGATTTATCATAATTCACTTCTCTCATAGGATCATAGAGCGATACAGAAGTATTCACCAATTGAGCAAAATCCTTGTCTCCACTGACAATCACTACTTTAAAGTTCTTTTTTTGGCCTGTTACAGCTAAAGCACCTATTAAATCATCCGCTTCATAACCTTTATGCTCCACCATTGGAATACCTAAAGCGGAAACCAATGTTTTTATATAGGGAATTTGCACTTTTAAGTCTTCCGGTGTTTCTCCTCGGTTGGCTTTATAATCCGGATATATTTTTGTGCGAAAAGAAGGTTTCTCATGATCAAAACAATACACAATATATTCTGATTTATGTTCTTTGATAAACTTAACTGTCATGGAAAGTAAGCCATACAGTGCATTTGTAGGCAGTCCTTTTGGACTACTCAAGTGACTGGATATAGCATAATAGGCCCGAAAGAAAAGAGAACTCACATCTACCAGATAAAGTGTTTTTTTGTTCATATCATTACACCAATGTCTTTTCTGTAATGCATTCCTTCCCAAGAAACTGTATTTACCTGTTGATATGCTTTATTCAAAGCTTCCTCCAAAGTAGCGCCTAAAGCAACAGAGTTTAAAACTCTCCCTCCATTCACAATCCATTCCCCTTTTTTTTCTCCCACACCGGCATGGAGAAAGTATTTATCAGACGCCCCCTGATGGATAGAACCACTAATCCGACTTCCTTTCAAAGGTTTTTCAGGGTATCCCCTCGCCGTCAACACGACACAAGCGGAATAAATATTTTTCCACCGAAGGGACGGAAGTTTTCCTTCAGCTACTTGATAAAAAATATCCATCCATGACCCATCTAAAAGAGGTAATAAAACTTGAGCCTCCGGATCTCCAAAACGAACATTGTATTCTAAAACCCTTGGCTTTTTTTGACTAACCATTAAGCCAATATACAAAATACCTCTGTACTGATATTTACTTTGTTTCAAACCCTGAATAGTGGGGCGAATAATTTGGTTTTCAATATTTTCCACAAGTTTGTTAGAAACGGAAAGAGGGGCAACCGCTCCCATTCCTCCCGTGTTAGGCCCTGTCTGACCCTCATTAAGGCGTTTGTAATCCTGGGCCACAGGAAGAAGAGTATAGCCTTCTCCATTGGTCAGAACAAATACGGACATCTCTTTCCCCTCCTGAAACTCTTCCAGAAGGGCTTTATTACCTGCCTCTCCAAAGATTTTTTCTTCAAAAATTTGTCTTGCCCGATTTTCCAGTTCCTCTTTCTTTTGACAAATAAAAACTCCTTTGCCTCCGGCCAATCCATCAGCCTTCAATACATAAGGAGGAGAAAATTTTTCTGCAGCTTCCAGTGTTTGAGAAAAAGAAGTTACTTCTGTATAGGGAGCGGTAGGAATGTTTTGAGATTTCATAAATTCTTTAGCAAAGAGTTTGCTCCCCTCCAGCCGGGCTGCCCGGGCAGAAGGACCAAAAACCAAAATGTTATTTTCTCTTAAAAAATCTCCCAAACCCTCCACAAGCGGTTGTTCCGGTCCAATAAGAACAAAATGGATATTCTTCCGTTTTAATTCTTTTAACAACATCGACCAATTCTCTAATAAAGAACTGGAAATATTCAAAACCTCGGGAATGCTTTTTCTTTCCGGTAGAGTGTATATCCAGGTTCTCTCTTCCTTTATGGCCCGCAATAGAGCGTGTTCCCTTCCGCCCCCTCCTATAATCAAAATATTGATATTATCTTTCTTTAACATTGATTAATAACTTTTTTGCTAGTTCACAAAAACCAATAAATTTCTAATTATCTACAGAAATATTATTATTTTTTATCAGTTGTTTTTTTTCACTTATTAAAGATCTTCATCTGAAAAAATAAAAATAATATCCTCTTCTCCCACCAAATTAAAACGATCCCGCACTTCTCTTTCCAAAAAACGAGAATCGGACAGCTTTTTCATTCGATTCTCCACCCGTTCATTTTTTTGCTGAATATCTTCAATACGATTTTCCAATACTTTTCGACTATTGTGCAAATTCCACATACGTACAAAAGTTCCATCAAAAATTAAATGCGTACACACCACGGAAAAACAGGCAATTAATACCCAAATAGGCCGATCTAGAAACTCTTGTATAAAATAAGAAAGCTTCCTCATGTTTATCATATATTACCTTTTTACTTAACCAAACCGGCTAAAACAATAATATAAAAAACATTGACAAATAGCAATAACACTAAGCTCAGAGGAACTTTTTTCCTTTTAAAGTATTCTGTGAATATTCCGATTAGCGTAGATATGAAAGCTATCTTTATACTCACTTTAATAACCACAATCCCTTATGCGTATTCCCTATCTGAAAAAAAATGTGAGAAATTAAAATCTGATATGAACAAAACCAACGTGGCCATGAGTAAAGCCCGCGCGGATATAAGCCGAGCCGAGGCAGATCTTTTCAAAACCAAGGCAAATAAACTCAAAATTGATATAGACCACAGCAGAGCCGCTGCGGATTTAAGCAAAGCCTATGCGGACATGAGCAAGGCCGACGTGTCGTCTTTAAGCCAAGCCTTAGCGGATCACAGCAAAGCCGCTGCGGCTAACAGAAAAGCCGATGCGGATATGGACAAAGTCAATGCAGATGCACGACAAATCATTACGGATACGAATCGTATAGAAAAGAGCATAAAAAAATATTGTTCTAAAGATACTTTAAAAATTCTAAAAATTTAACGGCAAGAATCCTTCAGATTGAGGACGGAATCGTATAAATTAGAATCACTTGATTAAAAAATTGTCTTTCCAGAGTTTTTTAAGAAATACTTTCCACGGTAGAATTTGAATGTTCTTGTTCACTATTCTGGATTCTTTTTCCATACACACCACAATAAGATTTTTTACATTCCATTCTTCTTTTAAGGCTCTCAAGCTTTTTAAGTGATTACTGTGTATTCGGGAAGAGGATTTCACTTCAATGGCTGTATGCATATCGCCACAAATAAAGTCCACTTCATAACCTGAAGCTGTTCTCCAATAATGTATATCCAATTCCGGTGATTTATATTTTTTGTAATTCATCAATTCTGTAAAAATATAATGCTCAAAGCTTTTTCCAAAAGCTTCGTTTCCCGGAAGAGGTTTTCTTTTTGCCAGATAATTGGAAACCCCCACATCAAAAAAATAAAATTTATCTGTCAGGGTCACTCTTCGATTTTTAGAAGACTTCCAAGGAGATAAACGATAACCCAAAA
>JANQSX010000145.1 GCA_028279085.1 Bdellovibrionales bacterium | reverse complement strand
CAGTGCGTTCTTGTCAGTGAATGACTGAACACTTACAGTTTATTTGTGTTCAAGAAATTGTGCTGGTTAAGTCAAGAAATTATTATTATTTTGTAATCTTTTCTTTATCTGTATTTTCTCTCTTGATTTAGAAAAAAAAGTTTTCTATAGCATCCTTAAGGCGGTTATACATAGCTTTCCTTTAGGGTTGAATTTATGAAAAAAATAAAAATAAGTTGTCTGGTTTTTTCAGCTCAACCATTGTTTTCTTTATTATGTATATTGTTTCTATCTTCCGTATCTCTTTCCTGCTCTTGGATTTTCGGTACAGATAGTGATGTTTCTAGTGAAGAAGAAGGTACAGGTAATGCCAACTTCATTGTAGAAGAAATTATAGGTAGAGTGGAAGCCACTCGGGTTAATGGTTTGCCGGAAGAAATTAGAATTTCCTATAAAGCTTGTTTTCGGGATTTTACTCACCCTGATAATACTTTGCAAAACAGTCTTTTCAAAATTCATCTATTTGAAAACTTTCAAAGTTCTGATAGCAAGAAAAAAACGGATTCAGAGACGGAATCTTCTGACAAAAAATGCTTGGAGAGTTCTTCGTTTTTACTTTCCTCTAAAGAGTCTTGCCTTGAGATGAGAACAGACTCTAGTGGTTGTTTAAACTGGACAGAAATTTATCCTTATCATCCTGTTAATCAGTCTGTGTGGTTTCGTTATGAACGGGTTTTTGAGGGAACAGGATCTAATGGAGGAATAAGTATCATACCTATGGCTATGAATCCTTGGCTTTCATTAGATCCCTCCGGATCAGCGGAGGCAATACAGCTAGTGGATTTACGTTATCATCCTATTGATCAAGGTAAAACGTTAATAGATATGAAAGAGAGAAATCAAGAGATTGCTGAATGCCGGGCTTGTTCTTTAAATAAAGAGGCCGGGGATTGTGAGCTTTGTAAAAACAAGAAAAGAAGTTTATCTTTTGCTACTACTTATTTTGCTCAAAAAGCGGCTCATCCTCAGCTTTGGTTAAGTGAGTTCAATTCAACTATTAGCCAGGAAAATATTTTAATTAATGATAAGGATCTTCCTGAAGAACTTTTAAAAACATTAAATCAATTTAAGGTGTGTCATAAGAATGTAAAAACAGAGGAGTGTGATCCTCCTGGACGATTTTTCAGAGTGCGTTTACAAATGCCTCTTCGCATTCAAGTAAAAAATTATAGAAACGAACCGGAGCTATTACCTTTGACTCGTGGAAGTTATTCTATAAAAGCCTATCTTTTCTTAAAAAATGATAAGGGTAAAAATATTATTTTACATAGGGATATGGGTTTCATATCTACTGAATTAGTAAAAGGTTCCAGGGAGAGCACGCTAAATACTGAGTTTCATTTTCATGTGCCTTATGAGAACTATGGTTTGCCGGCGTATTTAGGTTTAAGAATAGAACCTTCAGGAGAAGGTTTTAATTCTTCTTTTATTCCCTTTGAGGGGGTTTTTGCTTTTCCTAATCAGTTAAGAAGTGTCATTGGCCGTAATACTCTTAGTCTCGAAAAAGAAGTTTTTTCTTTTTATAGGCGGAATCAGTTTAAGGGTATTTCTTTATTAAAGAGCTATGATTTTTCCGGATCATGGAATAGTGAAGAAGATGAAGGTTTTAGAAGAGCTGGTTGGGATGTTCGGTTAAAACGTTTGCGGTTTTCTGATATCAGTATAGCTGGTAATCAATGTCCGACACCTGTGGATAGGACCGTTCGTTATGTAGGTGAGGTATGTATTATCGATCCTTTAACAAATGCTTCGGTTCCCAATACACAAATTACTATTCAACGACAAAATATTTTCTTTACTAGAGACGGGCAATCCAGAGAAGGGGAGGTCACTGATATACCTGAAATGAATGCTAGTCAAAAATCAGAAGTGAGGGGTTTTAAAGATTGGAGGCAAATATATCTGGAGGGACAGTCACCGGATGATTTTGTGGTTTCAGATACTAGTGGTTGTATTCAGTGGATGGATCAAATTTATCATAAGTGGTATAATCGAGAGCACTACTTTGTTAGGAAAATGATTTTTTCAAAAAAGGAATGGGGTTTTGAAGGGGAAAGAATGATTGCCATTAACCCCTGGCATTGGGGCTTTCTCTTCTTTCAAGATGTGACTGACCTGGAGCACGACAAGTCCGTCAAAACGGCTGTTATAGCCAAAAGGGCGGAACGCCCTCAGTTTGTTTTACATGACTTTAGAAGTTTATATCCTGACCTGATATATACTATAGATCGGTGGTTGGGGATTAATATTTTTCAAAACTTGATGTTTCTTTTTAGGGTAAAGGTGGATCGTCCTGATAATTCAGCAGCCGGGCAAGGAGGACAAAGACCATCTTCTCAGGATGTAAGGAGAGGTTATTATTTCTTGCGTTTTATTCTTGTAAAGTCTCATACAGAAGAAACCGGTGGGGGAGGTAATCAAGCTGTAAACGCTCATTCCTATCAAAATGAATATAGGGCTATTCAGCCTTGGAATACCAATACAGGATGGAAAATTGGAAGAGATGGTTCCCGTATTGGACAGATGATGAGTACAAACATAGAGTATATTACACACTTTGATACTTATGTGCAGATTAGAGATAGTGTTGTTAATGCCTATACCAATTTTTTATTTGATTTGGATGAATTTATATTTATCGGATCAAATAATCGTCTGATTGTACAATTATTGCCTACCGATCCTAAGTATTATAAATATTATGAAACTTCATGTGAAGTGAATCCTAATGAATCTCATTTCATACCTTTTCCCGGAGAAGGGCATGAATTAATTGCTCGACCTTTTATGGGAACTTTTGTCCCTGGTGATCAAAGAAACTGGAACATATTCAAGCCCTTAAATGAATATGTTAATTTAGATACTCCGGGAAATGACCTGAGTACAGACATTATGTCTTTAGATATGACTCCTGAACAGGTGAATTATTTTATTGAAATGGAAAAAAAGCATGGATTGGAACATGAGTTATTTACGAAATTACAATCTAATATTGCTGTCAGAACGAAGCAGTGGAGTAAAAAATCTCTGGCTGTGATTCAAAATATAGGCAGTATTGTTGAACAATTATATGAAGATATATATGGTTTTTTAACAGCCAGGCCTGGGGATAGTGAATTATCCGATTTTAATCAGAAAAAAAATACACTCATTGAGACCATACATAAGACAACCGCTTTTGTTTCAACGGCTCTCAATGGGCCTCATGATGAGAATAACCAGGATAGAAACTTTTTTATAAAGCTCAGTGAGGAATTAATCGGAGCTGTTTCTCTTTTAGATAACTCCAGTAATTCAGATATCTTTTTACAAAAGGAAATGGAGAAGTTTAGAAGAAGTCTTATCAATTTGGTCAGTGATAATCTATCGACACCATTATCCGCTACAAGAAAAAATGCGTTATTACAGCAAAAACAGGAAAACAAACAGAGTGTGTTTAGCGCTGATATTTCTTTTCCAAAAGATCCTAAAAAATGGTCCGGGTTTAATATGGATATGTTTGCAAAAGATGAGGGATTGAAAGTTCTTACTATGAATGATGATAGGGCGGTTAATCAATTTTTAGATGATTTAAATGATACAGCAAGAAATCATAATAAGTATTATTTTGCATCTAAAAAAGCAAGGGATGAGAGACTAAGAAGAATTGGCTATAGGCAATTTAACGATGATATGGCGAATGAGATTATTCAATCAAGGAATAAAAGTTATAATGAGTTAAGTTCTGAGAAGTATGAGGAGTTACTGGCGAATCACAAAGAACAAGGTAACGCTTTTTGGAATAATTTTGAATTGATAGATGGAGATAATTACCATGCTATTGAGAAAAAAGTTAGACAAATGTATTTGCCTGAAATTTCAAGAAACTGGTTGAATACGGTATTAGTTAATGGAATCCACACCGGTACTATAGATACACCGGAAGTTATGTCTTTCTTACATTCATTATGTGGTTTTTGGTTTGATAAATTCTATGATGAATATTTGGAACAACAGCAATTGGATATTATTTTTAAAAAACACATGCAGCATTTTAAATATTATAAAACCACTTTAGAATATCTTCTTGAAGATAAAGGGCCTGTGCAGCAGTATTTTGATCTTAATGAAACTATGAAAAGGTATAATTTAGTGGAAATGGATCAGGATTTTCTTACTGTGAGAAATCCTTTTCTTGTACATAATACCAGTCCTGATCCTTCAATATGGGAAGAGTGGTTTGGAACAGAAGAAGATAGTAGTACGGATGTTGAACACCATACAGTTACTCAGTCTCTTTATGAAGCGAAAGCGATTGTTTTAAAACGTGCTACGAGGATGAATTCCTATGCCAATATAGGAATGACTCCTAGTAGTCATGTTTTTATGGAAACTTTAAATACTTACCGTCATCCTTACTTTAAATGTATAGCTAATCCTTTTAACTTTTTTCATTTAGAGAAAAAAATCATAGTGGGGGATATTGGAACTGATTATTCTGACTTAAAATATGAATATGGAATAACCAAATCTTTTAATGTGCAGAGGGCTTTTGATTACGCTTATTCAGCTACCTGGTCTATGTCTCGTTCTTTTTCCACTTCTTTAGGTGCAGGGGTCACCAGTTTTGGAACAGGAGTTAATACAGCGGGTTTAGAAAGGTTTCTTAGTCCCTTACGGGTGATTAGCCCCATCTTTGCTTTTGCTGGAATCAAGTTAGGTAGTGACTGGTCCACTTCTCGTTCAGAGTCCGATCAGAATCGTCGCCAGCAGTCTTTACGCTTTGCTGATGAATCTCTTTACTTACAGACTCAACACTCTGCTATATCAATTCGTTTAAAGAATTATCGTCACTGTCTGGTATTGCGTGCAGCTAATTTAGCTTTTGATGGATATGATAAAGAAACAATATGGATACAAGAGTTGGAAGAAAATTTTATTCATCAAGTTCCTTATATTAAATCCGGTTTAATGATTTGTTCTGATGATATTGATGCGGAAAACCAGAGGGAACCTTTTTATATCACAGAAGATTATTTTTATTTTTATCAACAGATTCCAGGGGATCGAGGACAATTTCACAATGCTCTTAGTTATAGGAATCGTCCTTTTGTCATGTCTGTTAGAGGTATAACGGAATTAGAAAAGTTTACCTTTAATATGCATTCGTATGTTGAATCAGATAAAACGTATGGTGTTGAAGACTATGATCCTTTCGACCTAATGACTAACCCTTATAATACGATATCTAAACCATCACAGGGTATAAAAGAAGCTGTTTATTGGGCTAAGGCGTGGGATAAGACAGGGTTTTATCCAGGGGTATATAATGTGAAATACGATGAAGAACATTATTACTTTAACAATCCTGAAGAGAGGGAAAAGGGAATGTTAGAACGAACAGCTGAATGGTTTTATGATAATAATCCATTCGGATTTATTCGTTTTGATAACACAAAATCTCTATATGAAAGAAGACACACAAAACAATAAATTCGTCCTTCCGAACTAAACTTATCATTCTGGCATAGGTTCGTTATTTAAGCACTTTTACTTGTTTTAGATATCTTGTCACGGCCCCCTGTTAACCTTTCAATTGGCTCCAATTCCACTTAATACTTGTTGATGATAATCTTTATTTTTCTCCTTGACATAATGTATCTTATAGGATACAAAATGTAAATGAATACAGAAAGGTGGGAAGTACTTGAATATGTAAGTGAATCTGGAAGTTGTCCTTTTCAAGATTGGTTGGAAAATTTAAAAGATGTAAAAGGAAGGGCAATTATTAGGAAAAAGATCAATTTATTGCGATTAGGTTACTTTTCAGATTCTCGTTCATTAGGAGATGGTTTATTTGAAATAAGAATATTTTTTGGTCCTGGATATAGGGTGTACTTTGGGAAACAAGAGAAAAAAATAGTTATTCTCCTTTGTGGAGGTAAAAAAGATTCACAAAAAAGAGATATAGAAAAAGCTCAAAAATATTGGAAAATATATAATAATAAATAGAACAAAATTAAGTTGAAATAGAAGGTAAAAATGAAAAATAAGACAAAAAAATATGAAGACTCTCTTATTGAGTCCTTAAAAGACCCTATAGAAGCAGCTGCTTATTTAACTGTTCATATTGAAGATGACAGTGAGTACGCAGAAGAGACATTTCTTTTAGCTTTAAGAGATGTTGCTAGAGCTTATGGAATTAAAGAAATATCTGAAAAGGCCAAAGTAGGAAGAGAAAGTTTATATAAGACATTATCCGGTTCTGTTAATCCAAAACTCAATACCTTAAGGAGTATCTTGGATTCTATGGGACTTAAAATGACGATTGAACCAAAAGACAGTAAAGCTGTTTAACTTTTAATACTTTAAATTACTTTGTTCTGATAAATAATTATTTCTCTTTTTTCTCCAATACTTTTTTTATTTGTTCTAATTTTTCCTCTACACCAGGAATATTAATCATTACAGGTGTAGAAGTAATACCTCGTCCTTTTCGAATGATTTCATTAAAATTATTATTAACATTTATGGTTTGATTGTTTGTTATACTGAACGATATTATAACATATAAGAAAAATATAGATCCAAAGCATAAGCAAATATACTGGATTAAGTTTTTACTTTTGAGAAAAATAAATATACTTTTCATTTACGCTGCTTTCGGATCTTTATCTTTTTTCTGTATATGGTTTGAGTTTTCTTCTGTAAGATATTCTTGATTCTTTAGTGTATTTAAACTAAGTTGTTGTAGACTCTTCTTTGTTTCTTTAAGTGAGTCGGACAGGTGTGTTACAGATTTCTGTAGGCTACCTCCCGTTTCTTTAATTGAGTTAGATAATTCTACTATGGATTTTTGTAGACTATCTCCTGTTTCTTTAATTGAGTCAGGTAGTTTTGTTGTGGATTTTTTTAGTAGATTATCTTCTTTTCCTTTAATTGTGTCAGAAAAAAAAAGATAAAAGAAAAAAACAATTATAAAGCAATTCCAAAATCATATCCTCTTTTTTATATTATCGGCAGTAATGAAGAGCACTGTAGTCAAATGTGGTATGTATCTTTTGAAATGGGATACATAGACTTTAGTAAAAGTTCAATATAATGGTCTATTTCATCTAAAAGCTTCTGGAGATACGATTTTCAGAACTTTAGAACTGGGAAATCTTTTTCAACTCTTTAAGAAGACTTTTAAAGCTATCTTCAAATACAGGGGGGTGCTTCATTCCTGAAACAGC
>JANQSX010000140.1 GCA_028279085.1 Bdellovibrionales bacterium | reverse complement strand
AAAAATAAATCAGAGATAAAAAAGGTAAGAAAAACTAAAGCTGAAAAAAAATCAGTTTCTCAAAAATTTGCGGAACCGGTAAAAGAAAAGAAATTATCTACGGATAAAACCCGGAAGGTTTCTGCTGATAAAAAGAAAGAGATAAAAAAACCGGTTACTGACAAGCAAGAAGGAATAAAAAGTAAGCCTCCTGAAAAACAGGAGAGAAAAGAAAAAAAATGGTTTGGATTTTTAGGCTCGAAGAAAGCCGGCAAGGATATGAAATCCGCTGGAAAGCGAAGTTTTTTTAGAAGAAAAAGTGGGTAAATGTTATTTTTCGGACCGGTTCCGGGATCCGGAAAAAGGAGTTGGGTGAAGGTTAAGAACCTGCCCTAAGTGAAAAAAATGCAAAAAGAACGAGGCAGAATTAATATTGTAAAAGGACAAGTGGTTTCTGATAAAGGGGATAAGACTATCTCTGTTTTGATTTATCGTTTAATGAAACACTCTAAATATAAAAAGTATATTCGGAGAAAATCTGTATTTAAAGCGCATGACGAACAAAATGAAGCGAAAACCGGAGATGTTGTAAAGATATATGAAACCCGTCCGGTGAGTAAAACAAAGAGGTGGAGGCTTTTGGAAGTGGTTGAGTCTGTCGCACAGAAGGAAAAGGGAAAATGATTCAGATGCAGTCTCGTTTAAAAGTTGCTGATAACTCCGGTGCTCGTGAAGTTCAGTGTATCAAAGTGTTGGGTGGTTCCCGCCGTCGTACGGCTGGTATCGGAGATATTATTGTAGTGTCTGTTAAAAATGCTTTACCTAATTCCAAAGTGAAGAAAGGGGATAAGGCTCGTGCGGTTATTGTTCGCACGGTTCATAAAATTCAAAGAGGGGATGGCACTTCTATTCGTTTTGATGAAAACTCAGCTGTTTTGATTAATAATAATAAAGAACCAATTGGCACTCGTATTTTCGGGCCGGTGGCCAGGGAACTCAGAGCAAAAAGTTTTATTAAAATCATTTCTATGGCGCCGGAGGTATTATAATGAGTGCTTTAAAAACACAATATTTGGAAACAATCAGACCGGAGTTAAAGAAAAAACTTTCGTTAAAAAATATTATGCAAGTTCCTCGTTTGGAAAAGATTGTATTGAATATGTGTGTTTCTCAAGCGGTGAAGAACTCTAAAATTTTGAATAATGTGTCTCAGGATTTATCTTTGATCGCCGGTCAAAAGGCGGTAATAACAAAAGCCAGAAAAGCTATTTCTAACTTTAAAATAAAAGAGGGGATGCCTTTAGGTTCCTGTGTGACACTAAGACGAGAGAAAATGTGGACTTTTTTAGAGCGGCTTATTCACTTTTCTTTACCTCAAGTGCGGGATTTTCGAGGTTTATCTCCGAAGAGTTTTGATGGAAATGGAAATTATAGTATGGGTATTAAGGAGCAGATTATTTTTCCGGAAGTGGATTATGATAAAGTGGATGCGATTCGGGGTATGAATATTACTATTTGCACGACAGCTGAAACGGATGAGGAGGCACGCGCTTTACTGGAGCATTTAGGCATGCCTTTTAGGAAGTAATTTGTTATTTGTAATAGAAAAGGAGTTGGGTATAGATTAAAAATCTGCCCTAAATGAAAAGATGGATACGATTAGTCAGTTTTGTACTAGAGTCAGAAATGCAGTAATGGCTCAACATAATAAAGTGGATATACCTGGTTCTAAAATTCAAGAGGGAATAGCCAGGCAGTTAAAGGCTTATGGTTATATTAAGAACTACACTGTAGTGGATGATGGTAAGCAAGGAATTATGAGACTTTATTTAAAATATGATGAGAAGGGGAAATCAGCTATCACTCACATTGAGAGGTTGAGCAAGCCTTCCTGCCGTCAGTATGTGAAAGCGGATCATGTTCCTGAAGTATTATCCGGTTATGGTTTAGTGGTGCTGAGCACGAATGAAGGAATTTTAAGTGGAAGGGAAGCTAAGAAAAAAAATGTAGGTGGAGAATTACTCTGCCGTATTTGGTAGATTTTTTGTTTGTTGTTTTGAATGATCTGTCATTCTGAACTTGATTCAGAATCCGGAAACGGATTCCGGCCTCCGCCGGAATGACAAAAAAGGGAGTTAGGTAAAAAGGTTAAGAACCTACCTTAAATAAAAAGATGTCACGGATTGGAAAGTTACCGATAGAAATAACACAAGGGGTGGAAGTGACCGTCAACCCTGGTAATGAAGTTTCTGTTAAGTCAGGTCAGAACCTTTTAAAGATACCTGTAAATCCTGTTATTAATGTGCAGGTAAAGGATGGTTCTGTTGTTTTGACTCGTAAAAATAATGAACCGAAAGTGCGGGCCTGGCATGGTTTATATCGGGCTTTAATTCAGAATGCAGTGACGGGTGTATCCAAGGGGTGGACAAAGACTTTGATCTTTAAAGGAGTGGGTTATAAAGCCAATGTAGCTGGAAAAAACCTGGAAATGAATTTGGGTTATTCTCATCCTGTTAAAATGGAAATCCCACAAGGTTTGACGGTAAAAGTGGAAAAAACCAATATTATTGTATCCGGTGCGGATCGGGCGCAGGTAGGGCAGTTCAGTGCTCAGATTAGAAGCTGGAGAGAGCCGGAACCTTACTTGGGTAAGGGAATTCGTTATAGTGATGAAGTGATTCGTCGCAAAGCCGGTAAATCCGGAGGAGAGAAGTAAAAAAATGATAAGGATTCAGATAAAAAAAAGAAGCCCTTTGAAGTTGAGAAAAAGACTCAGAAATAAAGCGCGTTTAAGAAAGAAAATTTTTGGAACGGAGGACAGACCTCGTCTTGTAGTCTTTCGTTCACAAAAGCATATTTATGTGCAGTTAGTGGATGATATTGCCGGTAAAGTGTTGGCTGAGTCCAGTACACTTAAGTTGGGTTCTGAGGGAACTAATTGTAAAGGAGCGGAAAAAGCCGGTGAAAAAATTGCTGAGATGGCTTTAAGTAAAAATATTAAAAAAGTGGTATTTGATCGTAATGGTTTTATTTATCATGGCCGTGTGCGGGTTTTAGCGGAATCGGCTAGAAAATCCGGTTTGCTATTTTAATTAAGGGGGATGTTTTGGA
>JANQSX010000120.1 GCA_028279085.1 Bdellovibrionales bacterium | reverse complement strand
GTAATCAATTCCATAAGGGCCATCACAACAGCTGAAGCGCCTCCACAAACCCATCCAATAGAATTCAGAGAAGAATGAACAATAATCTTCATCTTCGGTTTAAGACCAAGTGACAAAAAATCCTGCTTCAAAGAATCTACTGTTCTTAGGGTTTTTTTTTGTTATTTTCTTTTTAGGCATAGTTATAATTTCCTTATCACACAGACTTTACAATCTTGATTTCGGTCTTTTTTTGTCTGACCAGCCATCATGTGGACCCATCTTATGCTTTGGATGATCATTCCAAAAACATCTTTTTTCTTTCATCTCCTCATCTGTTATTAATTCTCTACAATGCTTTATATATTTTGGTCTTTTCATTACTTCCCCCTTCATGGCGACACTAGGATTTTAATATACAACCCTTTAGACTTAGCAACAATCTACTTTTGGATCTACTTTTGGATCTAAAACATCTACTGTTTAAAGTATTTTACAAAGATGCCGATTAGATAAGTATGAAAGCAATTTTTATACTCATTTTAATAAATACAATCCCCTATGCGTACTCCATACCTGAAGAAAAATCAGTTTGTGAGAAATTAAAATCTGATATGAGTAAAGCCTTTGCGGATATTAAGTCAGCCAGTACAGCTTACAACAAAGCCACTGCAGATTGGAAAAAAGCTGATGCGAATCTGACCAAAATCAAAGTGGATGCAAGAAAAAAAGCGGATGCAAGAAAATCTCTTGCAGATAAAGATGTGGTTGTAAGCAAAGCCTATACGGATCAAAGTAAAGCTTATGCAACTATAAGCAAAGTCAACGCATCTTTAAGTAAAGCCTATATGGATATAAGCCGAGCCAACGCGACTATAAAACAAACCCAAGAGGACATGATAAAATACAAATGTTTTAAAGAATCCACAATTTGTATCGATTTTTTAAGAGACTATATAAAAATTCATGCAGTTATAAGCAAAACCTTTGCAGTTGTAAGCCAAGCCCAAGCAGTTGCAAGTAAAGCCAGTGAGGATATGAGTACAGCCAGTATAGCCTATAGCAAAGCTCGTACACAAGCAGCAGCTGCAAGCCAAGCCCAAGAGGATATGAGTAAAGCCCAAGCAGTTGCAAGCCAAGCCCAAGCGGCTGCAAGTCAAGCCCAAGTCCAAGCGAATAAGAACAAATTCTATGCAAATAAGGAGCATATAAAAAAGAACATAAAAACATATTGTTCTAGAGACACTTTAAAAATTTTACAAATTGAATGATTTTTAAATAGATTCTCTACATTTTTTTCTACAGAACTTTCATAATATATTCTGGTCAGGAGAAATAGCTAAGTGAATTAAGATATTAAGGACACTTTTCCAATGTTTCTTTTATCCATCTATCAAGGTCTTGATGCCAGAAAGTTGCTTTTATCTCAATATCTTTACCTGATATATGAACTTTCTTTGTGTGTTGAAATTCATTAAGCCATTGCCTCCCTAAAGGTCTTTTCAAACCAGCTTGATAATCTGTATTAACTAGTGTTGAAACAGCATCCCTTGCAAAGTGACCTTCAAAGGATTCTCCGGATCCGGCAGAAATACTTACAGGTCTATTAATAAAATGAAATCCAAATAAAAGTCTAAATAGACCAGAAAGAGAATAACTATAAGCTGGCTTTGGATCGTTCGGATGAGCTTCAAATGAAAACCATAAGTCAAGACCTGGCGGTACAAGTTCCATACAAGCTGCATGTCCTGGGTTCGGATCATAATCCGGTGCAAAACAAAAATCAGGTTTCTTTTTCTCCACACGACATGTTATATGCAATGTAGGAGCAAACAACTGATTGGATGATCTATCATCAATGGAAACAACCCACTTACCAGCATTAATAGCCCAAGCAGGTGAAACCTTATCACCAAGATAACCAGGAAAAAGTTTTGGAACTGAATAGACCTTAAAAGATGTTATAACTATAAAAACAAGAAATATTTTTGCCAACAGAGTTTTAAACTTGTTTTCTAAGTTTTCATATTTTCTTTCAAAAGACAACATCCATAAAACCTTCTAATACATTATTTTTATTTTGTCGCGACAGTTCGTCAACATATAATGGCTTTACTGTTTAAAAAAACTTAAAACACAACCCATCTCCCAAAGTAAAACTCTTTATTGAACAGCTATAAGATGAACTTCAACAGAATGAGGGTTTCCTCTTGTGATGACTTCCGATATGAGTATCATTGATAAAAAGAAGCTTCTGTTCAGAGGAGTCTTCATAAATCTGAATACCAAAAATTTTATAACTTTTTCTATTTAATTATTTCAGATTTTTATCTTTTATACAAGAAAAAGCTTTCTCAATACTTTGAGAGCAAATAAACTTTAAAAAAAACTATCAATTCAGTTGAAGAAAATCACAAATTTGTTTTCTAACAGACTCTATTTCCAAATTATCATTGTGGCCGGAATCTTCCCTATCCAACCATATATGTTTTTTAGGTTCATTGGCGGCTTGAAACAACTTACGAGCGAAACGAAAAGGCACTATAGAATCTTTTTTTGAATGAATAAAAAGAAGCGGTGACTTCACTTTCTGAATACGAGACTGAGAGTCCCAAGTATCTTTCAATAACCATCGTACAGGAAGAAAAGGATAAGCGGACTGTCCCACTTCAACAGCGGAAGAATAAGCTCCATCAAAAATCAAAGCTTTAACCGGATACTGAGCCGCTAATGCAATAGCCACTCCGGAACCCAAAGACTCTCCAAAAAGAACTACTTCCTCCGGGGATATTCCTTCTTTTTTAAATAACCATTCCAACACCAGAGCCGAATCAGAAATCAAATTTTGTTCCGTTGGCTTACCAGGATTGCCTCCATATCCTCGATAACTAACCAATAAAACAGAATAGCCCTGATCCACTAAAAACTTAAACCTATAACCTCGACCCTCAATATTCCCTCCATTACCATGAAAAACAACAATATACGGCCGACCTCGTTTAGCATACCAATGAGTCAATTTCAGCAGATTTTTAGTTTGAGTGTGAATTTCAGTATAAACTCCCTTTAAAATTTCCAAAGAAGGGCGCGATTTTAAAGGAAAATAAATTAATTTCCTTTGAAAAAAATAAACCATCCCCAGTAATACAATATAGGAGCAAATAAAAAATACCA
>JANQSX010000104.1 GCA_028279085.1 Bdellovibrionales bacterium | reverse complement strand
TTCATTAATTTTTTATTTTTTTTGCCTCCGACGAGCTAATTCTAATAGATCTGCAGAAGCTTGAGTTTTTTTACTTCGTTCGTGGGACATCTCTTCTTGCACCCGATGATATGCTTCTAAAAAATCATCTACAAGAACTTGGACTTTTTTATCGCGACATCTTTTATCGCGATCATGCCGGAGATCTATTAACCCTCTTATTTCTTCATTATCAAGTCTTACTTCCTTGTCTACATATTTTTGTATATTTGATACAACTTCTTTTGGGTTTGACCTCCTTCTTCAGTAAAGCTGATATGCTCTTTCATTCTCTCTGCAAAATAATCAATATGAGTGAAGTGAGGATTTGCTCGTGAGTTTATTAATTGTTCACGCACAGTTATCCATTCATTGACTTCATCAATTCCCCGTCTGTAAGCTGCATTGAATCCTTGTGCTTTTAACTCTTTTTCCTCTTGGGTTCTTTTTGGAATGTCCAACTTCAATTCACCCGTAAAACCCAGTTCTACTGCTGTTCGTGTAGATCCTGTAAAAAAGCGTTCTTGTATTTTTTGTCCTATCAGTTGTTCAGGAACAAAACTGTCAGAAGTACGAGAGTCTAGGTTGACTATTGTTAATCTATTAGTAGGTGGTTCAAGAATAAAATTTTCAGGAGAGTTTCTCTTGGATGAAAAACTGTCTTCACAAAAAACAGAATAAACCTGTGGACTAACAGTTATCAGTAAAATTAAAAGTATTTTTTTGGAAACATATTTAATTTTTACTTTATAGAACTAATAATTACAATTTAACCATAATAATATGAGTATTTTCTTTATCTTATTGAGAACTATTTACATTACTATATAAATATTTTACAATATAGAAATTAGAGCTGCATTATAGCTTATTATTTTCTTCTTGCTCTTCTTGTAGGTTTAATTTTGCATCATCAATGTAGCTTAAATACAATTTCATTTCTCTAATGCTCTCACGAATATCATCTAGAGCACGGTGTTTGTTTTCTTTTTTAAAAATCACGGCTTTATTGGCAAAAATAATCTTCCAGGCGGAGACATCTAACATACGATAATGCAGTCGCTCCTCAAATTTAAGAAGATATTTTCTGATAAAGAGTCTATCTTGATAAATGGAATTACCTGCCAGGATAATTCTTTCATCTTTAAAATGTTTATCCGCTAAGGCGATTAGTTCATCTTCCAATTGGTCAGGTGAAACACCATTAGGCACTAGTTCATAAAGTCCTGATTTTTTATGTTGTTTGGTATTCCATTTATCCATCTTTTCCAAATAGTCACTGTGTTGCTTAACTACCTGATGATAAGAGTCTAATTCTTCGTGATTATGGTCAGTAACAATGGCCGCTACTTCAATAATCACTTCTTTTTCCGGATCAAGTCCGGTCATTTCCATATCCAACCACATGAATTTTTGTATTTTTCGGCTCATAAGTTATAGACTTTATGTTGATTTTTTGATGAATACAATATTATTTGTTATAAATATCAATTGACTTGTTTATATTTTATTTTAAAGAATAGTGACTTAAATTGGGGGTGGTAGTTCAGTTGGTTAGAACGCCGGCCTGTCACGTCGGAGGCCGCGGGTTCGAGTCCCGTCCACCCCGCCATCTACTTCTTTAACCCTTATAAACACAAGGGTTTTTCCGTAAAAAATATTTTTTAACGGGATTTTAACGGGAATTCTCTTGAAGATTTTCAAAACAACTAAAACTAACCAATAAGGTTAACTGTTTTTAAAGAGAGCGGAAAAAGTTTTCTCTCCCACTTCATGATTCAAAAGAGCAACAGTCTTAGCATACTTTTGAGTCATTCTTATTTCTGTATGTCC
>JANQSX010000102.1 GCA_028279085.1 Bdellovibrionales bacterium | reverse complement strand
TTTAGTAGCTCTTTGAACTAAGATAGGGAGTAAATGGGATTCAAGCTAAATAAATTAAATAAAATTATGTACTTAAAATAAGTAAGATGGGTATTTGTTTTTACAACTAGAGTAAAAAACTATTATTCATCTGCTAGAGCAGAGCATAGTTTTCTGTACCATGTTATATAAAAATTCAGTTTTTCTTTCCACTGGCGGACTTGTTTCTCTGTTACTTTTCTGATTGGCAGAGGAAGGCGATCTTGCTGTTGTACCGCGAGGTAAAGTTTATTTTCCACTACAGAAAGAAATATAGGTTTTTTGAGGTGTTTATATTTTTCCGTTATACTGGCTGTTATGTCTAACACACCGGAGGAAGGGTTACCGTAAAATGAAAAGTTTTTTTCAAAATTGGGACCAGCTACTTTAACAGGAGTTGAAGAAGGTCTTTTAATTACATTAGTAAATGTAAATTTCTTTATATACGAAAGCAGTGTCTTTTGAGGTAAAATAAAAAAAGAAGGCAAAGTTTTAGATAAGGTGATTTGTAAAAACCAGCCTTTAAAAAGCGTCCGATAACTTCTTGGTGACTTATAACCCCCTTTTTGCACTGCTGTTTTTACCCAAGCTATTTTGGCCTGCTCTTTTTGAGAAAAAAAACCTTGCATTGATTCATATCTGTCTATTTGATATGTATCAAAAATGTTACTTTTTTCAAACTCCTGCTGGTTAATGCCATGTTTTTTATACTTAAAATCGCCGAATTCTTCCGCCAGAGCGGGTAGGAATTGATTATTAAAAAAATCTCTATAAGTTCGGGAAAATTTTATATAAGGAATTAGTAAAAGAATACAAAGAATTCCCGCTATTATAAGAAGAGTAGTTGTTGGTGATACTGTGGGAAGTATCTTTTCTAAAAACAGAAATACGGTGGTTTGAATGTTGTTGTTCATAAAGACAAAAAAGAATAGTGCTACAATCGAGGCTAAGCCTGTATAGAAAGCAAAACAGGAAGTACTGTAGGGCACTCTTCTTATATTTAAGTCTTTGAGATTCTTTCTTGTTTTTGCAGAAAGGGAAGCCATATCTTAATTAAGAATAAGGTAAAAGTGACTTTTTTACCAGAGGTTTTTATAAAAACAAACCTTTCTTGTTAAACTGTTTAGATTACATGGCGAGGCCGCCATTTACGGCAATTACTTGACCCGTTATGTATTCGGAACTGAGTAAAAAAGCTACTGTTTCAGCAACATCTTGTGGTGTTCCTAATTTTTTTAGAGGTATTTTACTGGTAATTGCTTCCATTTGTTTAGGATTGAGTTGTTTTGTCATTTCTGTTTGTATAAATCCGGGAGCGATAGCATTAACTTGAATATTTCTACCAGATAGTTCATTAGCCATGGAGCGGGTTAAGCCTTCAATAGCCGCTTTGCTGGCTACATAGTTGGCTTGTCCGGGGTTTCCTATTTGAGCAACTACGGAAGAAATATTTATAATATTTCCTTTGCGGTTTTTAATCATGTACTTAGCCGCTTCTTTTGAACAATAAAAGCTTCCATACAAATTGGTTTTTAATACAGAGTCAAAATCCTCATTCTTCATTCTTAATAGTAGTGTGTCTTTTGTAATACCGGCATTGTTCACTAAAGCGGATAGAGTACCAAAGTGGGCCATAAATTGATCAAAAGCTTTTGTAATAGATTCCGGTTTTGTTACGTCTAGCTCCAGTAATAAATGCCCTGATCCATCTAATTCTTGAAAAATCTCTTGAGCTTCTTTTTTAGAAGAAGAGTAGGTGACTGCCACTCGTACTTCCCTTTGTGACAAGTGTTTTACAATAGCAGCTCCAATGCCACGGCTGGACCCGGTAACCATTACACATTGATCTTTTAAAGAAATCATACATTAAGCCTTATCATTAGTCTGAAAACTTTGCAATGTTTGTATATCTTTCAGGGAATGAAAATGCAGCACCACTTTTGAAGAATCTGTTTTTTTAATTAGTCCGGCTAATACTTTTCCTTCTCCCATTTCTAAAAAATATTTACAACCTTGATCAAATAAATACTGAACAGATTGCAACCATAGAACGGGTGCTTTAACTTGTTCAATTAAGTTTTTGCGAAGAGTTTCCGGTTTTCGTTTAGCTTGAGCAATAGTATTTTGAACAATTAATTTATTTGGTTTTTTAAACTTTAATTCTTTTAAGTAAGTTTCCATTTTTTTGCAAGCCGGGTTCATAAGGGAGGAGTGAAAGGGTGCTGATACTTTTAAAGGAATAAGACGAACTTTTTTTGAAGAGAAAGAATAATTTTGATAGTTCTTTCTAGCCCAATCCAAAGCCGTAGTGACGCCACTTAAAACCGTCTGTTCAGGGCTGTTGAAGTTAGCTGTTTCCAAAGGGGTACAATGACTTTCGTTTTCGACCCACTTACAGAATTTTTTTGCTTCTTCCGGGGAAGGACCGATGAGAGCACTCATTCCTCCTTGCCCAGGAGGGCAAGACTCACTCATATACAACCCCCTTTGCCGAACGGCTTTAAGGGCTTCATTTAAAGACAAAACATTGGCGGAAACTAAAGCGGAATATTCACCTACAGAATGTCCGGCGCAATATTTGATAAAACTCAAATCCATTTCCTCTGAAAGGCAAGCCCAAGCCGCACAAGATACTAACACGATAGCCGGTTGAGCATTTTGTGTTAAAGTAAGTTCTTCTTCAGGTCCTTCAAAGCAGAGCTTTTTAAAATCGACTTTCAATTCATCAGAAGCTTCTTCAAAAAGTCTTCGGGCGGTTTGGAATTGCTCGTAATAAAATCGCCCCATTCCTATAGTTTGTGATCCCTGTCCGGGAAATAAAAGAGCCCACATAATATTACATTCTCCCTTTTTTACTTAAGATAAAGTGATATATGATTGATTGTTGTAAAGTATACTTTTTCCATTTTATATAAATTGATCTCTCAGTAAAATTAAAAAAATTAATATTTTAATAAAAGAGAACCACTGGTCATGCCACCTCCCATAGCAATCATTAAAATATTCTGACTTCTTTTTATTTTGCCTTGTTCTACAGCGCGACCCATAGACAGAGGAATAGAAGCGGATGAGGTGTTACCGGTTTCTTTAATATCAAAAATGACTTTTTCTTCAGGGAAATTGGCAATTTTACAAAATTTTTTCAAAATTCTTTCATTAGCTTGATGAGGAACTAACCAGTCTATATCAGTTGATGTGTAACCGGTATCTTCCAGTGTTTTTGTATAAGTATCACACAAAATCTGAACCGCTTTTTTAAATACTTTTTGCCCGTCCATCTGGATACAAGTGTCCTTTTTTTCTGTTGTTCGTTCTTTTTTTGAAGAGTGTCTAGCACCTGGAGCGGATATATATAAAGCTTCTCCAAACTCTCCATAAGCATTAAGTGTTTGATGATAAATACATCCTTGTTCGGGATTTGTATTTCGGGAGACAACAAAAGCACCAGCTCCATCACCAAACAAAACGCAAGTGGTGCGATCGGTATAATCAGTAACATGATGAAGGGTCTCCGTTCCCACCACTAAAATATTTTTATATATTCCTGTTTGAATATATTGATTGGCGATGCTGAGGGCATAAATAAAACCACTACAGGCTGCAGAGATATCTAATGCGGGAATATTTGAAATATTTAATTTTTTTTGTAGTTCGCAGGCTGTGTTAGGCATAATCCGATCCGGATAAAGGGTAGCCACTAAAATAAAATCTAGATCTTCCGGCTTTAATTGACTTTGTTCCAAGGCTTTTAAGGAAGCTTTAAGTGCCATATCACTCGGTAATTCATTTGCATTGGCAATATGTCGGGATTCAATACCGGTTCTTTGTTTGATCCATTCATCTGATGTATCCACTATTTTTTCCATATCCTGATTAGTGAGTATCTTTTCCGGTAAATAGTAGCCCATTCCCCCAATGCGGCAATGGTGTTTATTTAGGGTGGAATTCGTTTTCATATTAATAATCCTGGTTAAAGTGATAAAGGTAAGATGTACAAGAAATTAGTTTTGAGATAGAACAACCTGGCGTCCTTTATACCATCCACAGGAAAGGCAGAGACAGTGGGGGCGGGTGAGAGCACCGCAATTGGGACATTTGCCGGGACTTTGTTTTTTGACAGCATTATGAGCACGCCTCATTCCTCTTCTGGCACGACTGATTCTACTTTTTGGTGAAGCCATTTAAACATCCTTTGTTTTTTTAAAATTTACTGCCTATGTGAATAAATTATTCATAAATTCTGTAAAATCAAGTAAAATTTTCATTGAAATGAGGTAAAACACAGATTCATGTTTAATATATGACAAATAT
>JANQSX010000093.1 GCA_028279085.1 Bdellovibrionales bacterium | reverse complement strand
TTCATTAGTGTAATATTTATCTAATTCACAGTATTTCATTTTTATTCCTAATTTGTTTATTATAAAAATATTGTAAAATGAAATTAAATATTTTTTAATTAAGCGGGGTGTAATCTAACACTTTAGGCTGTATTATGATCTTTCTGAGAAATAGGACTGAAAATTCAATTCGTTTTAATCAAAGATAAATAAATGAATAAAGTATTGATGCGGAAAAAGTAGGATGTTAAACTTTATCGTTTGATTTTCAATTGTATCTATCCTTTGGGAAAGGTTATCCTATCGTATTTTATTATTTGGTTTTCAAGTGCCTTTCTTTTTGTATGTTTCCCTCTTTCTTTTGATTTTCCATAATAATTTTTGTTAGTTTGTACATTATGACCTGTAGCTTAAAAGATTTGCCGGAAAAGATACAAGTTCGTGTTGTTGATTTGAAAGGGGAACCTTCTCTTATTCAGTATCTTATGGATATGGGTATTAGGGACAATATTGTGATTAAGCTTATCGGAAAACTGTTTTTTGGCAGTAATTATATTATTCAGGTTGGTAATGAACATCTAGTATTGCGGAAAAAAGAAGCTCAATGTCTAAAAGTGACTACCTCCTTTTAATAGGCCCTCCTAATAGCGGAAAAACCACTCTTTTTAATTGGATCACAGGCTACAAAAGGCAGACAGTTAATTACCCGGGTTCTACAGTAGATCTCTCATTTGGTCTTGTTCGTAAAAAAAACTATTCCTGGAAGGTAGTGGACACACCGGGTATTTATGGTTTCTTTTCCCCCTCCCCTGAAGGGGAAGCAACAAAAAATATCCTCAAGGATTCTATTAAAAATAAAGAATTAAAAGGTTTAATTTTAGTGTTGGATGCCACCCGACTGAAGAGACAACTACCCCTGATTTTTCAGTTAAAAGAAACCGGGTTGCCTTTGATTTTGGCTTTGAGTATGTACGATATTCAACAGAAAGAATCACCCTTTGATCTTTCTTTATTATCAAAAGAGCTTAGCTTGCCTGTTTGCCCTATAGAGGGTCTTTTGGGTGGGGGAGTGTCGGATTTATTAGATACGGCAAAAAGTTACTTTGAAAGTAAAAAATTTGGACTATTATCTCCTTCTTTATTTGATAAAGACTGGTCGGAAAAAAAACAAGAAGGCTATTTGAAAAAAGCAAAAAAAACAGTTGATAAAATTTTAATTCAAAAAACGGAAAAACAGATTGGAAAAAAAACCAGGTGGTTGGATTCCTGGCTGTTGCATCCGGTTTTTGGATTTGGTTTTTTATCTTTGATTCTTTTTACTTTTTTTTCCGGTATTTTCTGGCTGGCTCAGCCTATGATGGATTTTATAGATAATAGTTTTGGGTGGGGAATCGAAACGCTTTTACATTGGGGAGGAGATCATTTTTTGATGGATTTTCTAGCCAATGGAATTTTAACTAGCTTTGGAGCTTTTTTAGTTTTTGTTCCGCAGATCTTTATTTTATTTCTCGGTATTTATCTTTTGGAGGATAGTGGCTATTTAGCTCGTGCTGTTTCTTTAGTGGATGGTCCGTTTTCCCGTATTGGTTTAAGCGGAAAGTCCCTTTTTCCTTTTCTTTCCGGTTTTGCTTGTGCTATTCCCGCTACTTTGTCGGCAAGAGCCATTTCTTCTAAAAGAGAGCGGTGGATTACTATTTTTGTGCTGCCTTTTATGACTTGTTCCGCCCGCTTACCTGTTTA
>JANQSX010000091.1 GCA_028279085.1 Bdellovibrionales bacterium | reverse complement strand
ACTTAAACTCACATGACCTCTTTGAAAAAGAGCATAAGAGGTGGACCAGGAAGGAGCCATACCATACAATTGATTTTTCAAAGACTTTAAAAAAGGCTCCACTTTCTCTTGAAAAATAAACCATATCCAATAATAAAACTGAAATCCCGCCGTGCTAGTTCTAGGGGAGGGAAGAGAAATATTATTTTTGTATCTTTCATGTAGCAGATCTTGCAAACTAAGAAACCCCTCCGATTTTTTTCTGGAAAGAAAAGTCATAGGAGACCAGTCATAAGGAATAAATTCATCAGATAAAAAATCACGAGCCGGAAAATTAAACAGTTCCGGTTTCACTTTTATTTTTTTCCAGACTAACATTCCGGCCGATTTTAAAGAAAGCTGATCCAAACCCAAAACCACATCCGTTTTAAAACCATCTTTCTTTAAACTCAATCTTTGTACAAATAAGGTAGAGTCAGGAACTTTAATCCATTTGATTTGACAGTCATACGTTTTTTCAAATTCTTTTTGAATATAAACCCCAGGGCCAAATACTCCGGCAAAAGAGGAATAAGTCATCACTCTTAAAACTTTTTTTGAATCAGTCGGGTTTTGTAAAAAGAAAAAAATACCCCACCCTACACCTAAAATGAGAATAAAAAATAAAACAACAATCTTTTTCACTTCACCCCTTTCTTCGGACATAACTCCTCTAAAAAACAAGTGCTACAACGAGGCACACGAGCCTTGCACACTTCACGTCCATGTAAAATTAAAGCATGCGAGAAATAAATCCAATCTTTTTTTAATAATAAATTACAGAGATCTTTTTCTATTCTTTCCGGATCCTTGGAATGAGTAAAACCCAAACGATTAGAAAGACGCTTTACATGAGTATCCACGACCACCCCGGAACTAATATTAAAGGCTGTTCCTAAAATGACATTAGCAGTTTTTCTTCCCACCCCTGATAAAGTTAACAACTCTTCCAAGGAAGAGGGTAGCTGTCCTTTAAAATCTTTTTGAATTTTTTGACAACTGGCTTTTATATTTTGAGCCTTAGAACGAAAAAAACCAGTAGAGTATATTTCTTTTTCTAACTCTTTTAAGTTTGCTTTTGCAAAAGCGGCGGCTGAAGGATATTTTTTAAAAAGGGTTTTAGTGACCTGATTCACTCGCTTGTCTGTGCACTGTGCACTTAAAATAGTAGCTACCAAAAGTTGAACAGGATTTTTGTGATAAAGGGCGCAATGAGCGGTGGGTCGATATTTTTTTAAAAGATTTATCACTGCGCTTATTCTTTTTTTTTTATTAATAATAAACTCCTTTTTTATATTCCTATTACAATCTCATTTCACTGTTTATTAAACTTGAAGGGTCATTTAGACTTTTCAAGAGATTCCACATTTCCAAAGAATGACAGTTCTTAGTTTTTTGCCAGCTTCAATATATGATTTTTTATTTCCATTACCAAAACACTTTGATCACTTTCAGAAGGTTGACCTTGAGCAAAAGACTCTAATTCATACACAATTCTGTTTCTCACTTGATGAACTGAGGAAGTGGTTTCATTTTGAAGTGACTGTTTCAGGGAGGATAAAGAATAAGTATCTCCCCCAGGAGCCTGACATTGTAAAACACCAGGGCTACATAGAATAAGACGATCCCGACCATTCAAAGAAACCACATTAGTTTTTAACGCCGTTTTTTGTTCTTTTTCCAAAGAGGGTGCAGAAGTTTTTAGTTTTTCCACTTCCCCTGTTTCCGCATACTGCACCAAAGCGGTAATATTGCCTAATAAACAATAAGACATTTCATAAGTCTTTTGATTCACTAAAGCATAAAATAAAGCCACTTTTTGATGTAAAGGATGAGAAGCTTTTATACCCTCTGTAGATAAATCAGAAATATCCCAATTAGTCTCTTCTATGAGACGGGATATAAATTCATTGGGCATCCATTGATCCAAACGACTGGCCCGACTCATCATTTTTAAACGAGCGGAAAAAAGCAAAGCGGATAAAGAATGGGAAGCACAGCTAGACATAATAATACTAAAAGATTTACTGGCTGAATGAGGAAACACTTCATAAAAATCTTTTCCCGTTCCTTCTTTATCTGCTGCACGAAATTTAAAACTAAATTCACAATTAGCAATAACCGGTAAATCAACCGGAAGCAAAATACGATGAATTTGATGAGCCATTTTTAACTCAATAGAAAGTTTATCCATCACCTCTTTCATTAACAGATTACTTTGCTGAATAGCTTTTTGATAAGCTACTAAAGTTTGCTCTTTTGATTTTAACAGAAGAGCCAGTTTTTCATATTTTTGTTTCCAATCTTGAGATTCAGACACTCTGTCTCCAATAGAGTCGGGTAGGCCACTTTTTTAAAACTTCAATAAGTGACAATTCCGATTTTAAAAGTTTCCGCTTTAATTGATCGATTTCCCGCCAACAGTCTTTTATGATGAGTTCATTTATTTCATCAAAAGAGAGAAGAATCCTTTCAAACTCTTTATCTCCTAAAAAAGCTTTTATTTCTTTTAAAGAACGACAACTTTTTAAAAAGGTTTTAAAATCTTCCGGTTTGTTTTCTGAAAGATAAACGGCAAAAGAATTAAAAAAACCTTCCTCCATATCTTTAAAAGAACTTTTATTTTCACTATTTCTAATATCAAAATCCAGTAAATCATCCGCTCTTTGAAATAACAGTCCCATCATCAAGCCAATTTGATTTAAACACTTATGTAAATCGTCATCATAGCGATGAGCTACTAAAAAGGGTGCCCTTAAACTCCATTGAAAAAGAGAAGCTGTTTTTAATTCATGCACTTTTTTTAGTTCATTCATACTCTCCTGATTTTTAAGAGAGTCTTGCAGCCATTCCCCTTTTACTAACTTTTTTAACACTTCTGAAGTGATTTTCATTAAAGGGATATTTTCCATATCCGCCGTATCACTAGCCGCCTGAGCTAATAAGTAGTCTCCAGCTAAAACCGCTCGTTTCATTGAATATTGCATCCAACCGGATAAAGAGCCTCTACGGATAGGAGAAGCATCAATGACATCATCATGTAAAATAGAAGATTGATGAATATACTCCACTATTCTACCTAACTTATCACTTTTTTCTTTGGAAATCCGCAAGGAAGAAGCCACTTGTGAGACCATTTCCGCTCTCAGCTCTTTTCCTCGCGAAAAAAGGTTTTGATATAAATGCTTCATCTGAGGAATATCAGAAGATATTTCCTTAGTTAAATCCAGGCTTTTTTCTTTTATCATTAAGATTTTATATTACCTCATTGGACAATCAGGCAAGTATAAATTTCTATGCCAAAGCGGTTTATACCTGGTTTAGCTCTAAAAACTCTCATTCCCGACGATTAAAAACACAGTTTCTTCAACAGTTCTTTTTGGGAAATTTTTAAAATTCCGGTCAGTGGTAAAAAAGGGACCAAATAAAACTGAAGAATCCGTTCAAAAGGAGAAACTTTTTGATTAAACTCCCGAATAACATTTTCTATCTTCCGATCAAAAGTATCTGTAATCAAAGCTATTTGAAAACCCTCCCTTTCATGAGGCACAGGTAATAGAAAATATCTCCCTTTTAGGGATGTTTTTAATAAAATATTCATGAGTTCATTTTCCAGATTTTTGAAATTTACCTTCTCTCCCAAAATTTTTATCTGATGAATAGAAATATGGTCAATTTGTAAAATATTTTCCCGAATCAAGCCTTGATCTCCCGTAAAGTACCATCCCTGTTTTTTTCCCTCCTGAAAAAGCATTGAATAAGACTTTTTTTCAGATTTCTCAATAGAATCTAAAACCGGCAAAAAACCACTCAGTAAGCTATCCGATTGAATAGCTATTTCCTTTTTTACAATTTTCACTTTCACATGAGAAAGGATTTTCATTTCAGGATATTCCACACTATCTAAAGAGCTTAAATTCGCTGTGGCCACCTGGGAACCGCACTCTGTCAAACCATAAGAAGGGAGGACCGGCCAACCTAGATTTCGAGCGGACTTATAGAGAGAATCAGTTAAGTGTCCTCCTCCCACGACAATAGCCCGCACGGAAGGAGGACTATTCAACCCGGCTTTTACCAAATCATAGACCTGTGTAGGAACGAGAGAACTGATAGTGATTTTATAGTGTTTTAAAAAAAGAACAAATTCTTTAGCTTGCCATTTTTTATGATATAAAAAATAAGCACTGCCTGATAAATAAGACCGAGCTAAAATAGAAAGTCCTCCTACATGAAAAAGAGGTAAACTAAGCCCCCAACGATCTTCAGCGGTTATATGTAAGTGCTTATTCACCGCCTCAGCCGAAGTGAGTAGAGCTTTTTTGGAAAGTGCTACCCATTTTTGATAATTACGACCTGAGGTCGTCAACCATATATGAGACTTCAAACAAGGAAGACATGATATATAAGACAGAAACAATTGTTTTTTTGCATGTTTTTCATTAAAAAAAACAGCCGATTGCTCAGATTCCCAATTTATTCTCTGAGGATTTATTTCATAAAAATGATTCTTTAAACCGCACCGGTTTTTAATTTCCTGAAGCTTCAAAAGATTTATCCCTTAACAACTATTAGAATTTTTAGAAATCAAATAAAAATAATTGCAATAAAGACATATCACCAAATCACCTTAGTTTAAAACACTTTTTTCCAGGATAAACGATTTAAATATTGATCGAAACCCCAACCAGTCCCGGATAAACAAGGAAAAAAAGACCCTGTATCCGGTAAAGTACATTTATGTGTTTCATAAAAATCTCTCTGAATCAACCCACAGACTTCTTTTAAACGTGGTTCTATTTTATAAAATTGAGCGGCAAAATAAGCACTGGACAGCTGATCTAGAGGATGGGAAAGAGAATGAGTAAAAATAACCCTTTGAAAAAGACCGGCACTTCTCTTTTTTAATAATTGATCCACACTTTTTCTAGAGCTTTTCCAAACTAAAACAGCTACAGGTAAAGTATTTTCCCCACCCCATACATCTAAAGCTAAAAAAGGATTCCTTTTACTTTTCAACCAGATTTTTTCTTTATAATTAACCGGCACTTCAATAAAGTCCAGGTTCCGTGTAGGAAATTTCATTATATATTCCTGTATCCACTCTTTCCATTGCCATTC
>JANQSX010000080.1 GCA_028279085.1 Bdellovibrionales bacterium | reverse complement strand
CTTTGTATTTTAAATTAAAAGATAAAAAACAATCTTCGGAAAGCTTAGGAAAAGAATTAACGGATTTGGGAGCGGAAAATATTATCCATTCGGAATTTTAATGAGAATGTGTGTGATTGTGTGGAATGTATGTGATTGTGATGGATCATGAGGAAAAAATGACAAGTAGGAAAAAGAAGTTTATCGAATTTGGACTTATGAATATTATTATTGTTTTTTTCACGGGCTGTACTTGCAGTGGTGGAAAGAACCGTACGGATTTTGAAATTTTTCACGATATGCTTAAGCAAAAACATATCAAAGCTCAAGAAGGGGATGAAGATGGTACTTTTATGCGTGTACCTCCTGAAAACACTCGTGCTCGCAATAAAGAATATTATCCTTATAAAAATAAACCGGAAGAAGCCGGTAAAAATTTAAAGAATCCTTTTTCCAATCAACTTTCTGCGGAATTAATTGGTATAGGTAAGAGACAATATGAGAGAGCTTGTATTTATTGTCATGGAGCTACAGGAGGTGGTGAAGGAAAAGTGGCGCAAAAAATGACTGTTAAACCTCCCTCTTTATTAGCGGATAAAGCTATTAATTATTCCGATGGTCGTCTGTATCATATTATCCATGAAGGGCAGGGTTTAATGGGTTCTTATCGTAAACAGGTGAGGGGGGAAAAAGAAAGATGGGCCTTGGTCAATTATATGAGAATGCTTCAAAAACGTGAGCTTTCTAAAGTTATTAAACCTGATGTAGAGAATACTATTTCTGTGGAAGATGCTGAAGGCTCTGTCCCTGTAGAGGAAGAGGCAAAGCCAACAGAAGAGGCTAAGCCAACAGAAGAGGCTAAGCCAACAGAAGAGGCTAAGCCAAAGGAAGAGACAAAGCCAACAGAAGAGACAAAGCCAACAGAAGAGACAAAGCCAACAGAAGAGGCAAAGCCAAAGGAAGAGACAAAGCCAACAGAAGAGACAAAGCCAAAGGAAGAGACAAAGCCAACAGAAGAGACAAATAATAACTCTGAAGGAGAAAAAACAGGTGAATAATACAACAAATACAGACAGCACAAGTCCTCTTTATAAATTTGGAGAAATAAAAACTTTCTCCACCATGTTTATTTTTATTGGCCTGGTGGCTTTTGTTATAGCTCTTTTCTCCGGTGCGCATGAAAGAGTGTGGCATGCTTATCTGTTATCTTATTTTTATTTTATATTGTTTCCTTTGGGTGGTTTGTTTTTTATAAGCGTTCATCATGCTACTAATGCCGGTTGGAGTGTTAATGTTCGGAGGCTCGCCGAAGCCTTAACAGCGTATCTTCCTATGGCCTGTGTTTTAACTTTACCTCTTATTTACGGAGCTTTCTCTCTTTATGACTGGTTGGATGCGGATAAAATTGCAGAAGATCCCTTATTAGTTCATAAAGCGCCTTACTTAAATTTGCCGTTTTTTCTCATTCGATTGGGAATATTCTTAGGTGGATGGTTGTTTTTTGCTAAAAAGTTAGTGTCTTTTTCTCTTAAGCAGGATCAAGATGGTGATGTAAAGTGGACAAAAAAGAGTGTAAGGTACTCAGTGATCTTTCTGTTGTTTTTTGCTCTTTCTCTTTCTTTATTTAGTGTGGATTTGTTGATGAGTTTGGACGCGCATTGGTTTTCTACCATTTTTGGAGTGTATGTATTTGCCGGTTTATTTCAATCTGTTTTTGCTGTTTTGATTTTATTGAGTGCCTGGCTGCTTAAGCAAAATAAAGAAAAATATAAAAACTTAATCAATGAGAATCACCTCCACGACATGGGTAAATTTCTTTTTGCCGCTACGGTTTTCTGGGCTTATATTGCTTTTAGTCAGTACATGTTGATTTGGTATGCTAATCTTCCGGAAGAAACTACTTTTTTTATTCCTCGTTCAAAAGGAATGTGGTCTGTTGTTTCTATGTCTCTTATTGCATTGAAGTTCATCATTCCATTTTTATTTTTATTGCCTCGTTGGGTAAAAAGAAAATGGCAAACCATGATTCCTATGGCCTGTTTGATTTTAGTTATGCAGTTTATAGATCTTTATTGGTTGATTTATCCTCATTTTGATCCTGACTTCCCTCGTTTTTCATGGATTGAGGTTTGTGTTTTTCTAGCTTTTGTTGGTGTTTTGATCCGAAGTGTGTCTTCCTTTTTAGAAAGAAATTCTCCTATACCTTTGAAAGATCCTCGTGCAGCAGAATCGCTGTCTCACCATGTGACTTACTAGTTATTTTTAGTAACGGGCTCTTTATTTATTCTGGATTTCATCAAAAATTTGTTTGAAGTCATTCACAATGGTTTGAATCGCTTGATCGATACCGCCGGATAAATCTATGAGTCCCTTATGGTCGTTGCCTTTTGACACTTCGGAAATAAGAGGACGTAATTCAGTTTTTATGTTGTCTTCTATTTTTTTCGGATTATCCAAAAACGTTGTTCTTCTAAAAGTTTCAGGCGTTAAGTAGCTGATAATCACCCCTGTAGAGGTTTCATGTGTTAAAATATGATAGGCCAGTTCAACATTTTGACCCTTTTCTACGGATAGGCTATCTCTTCTCTTTGCAATTTCACTATAAAAACGGGCTTCTACACCATCACTAGCCCAAATATGTAATATATCATGGAAGGCAAAACCTAAAGGTACTTCTTCTTTTCCGTCAACTACTCTTTTGCTGGTGACCAGGCCAATTGGTTCAATCCTTTCACTTCGTATAGTATTCAGAGGTATGATGCCGATCTCTCCTATAGTTGTTGGCAGCACGATTGTTTCAGGAAACAATTTTAGCAACTCCTGAACGATAGAAGGGTCTATTATATCAGGCTTTTCATTAGATAATATATCAGGTAAGCGCAGACTAATTGCTATCCATTGTTCATAAGTAACACCCTCTTCTTTAATTATTATTTCTGTGTATTTTTTTAAAAGTTCAAATTGTTCTCGTTGTATGGAATTATTAATTCCTGTTTCCATATAAGTGATATATTCTCTGAGTTTTTTTGCAAAGTAAGGAATATGGGTTGTATAAGGGTTTACTGACTTTTCTCTTAATTGTTTCCCAACAGCTACTAATTCCTCTATTGCATCCATTCCTCTTGTGTAGGCAGGATTGTATCCTTTTGCTTTAAGATGGGCTTCTGTTGAAGTTCTTTGAGGGATTTGCAATGAAACTTTTTCATTTCCTCTAAATGGTGTTTTTTGTCCTAGTTGATCCAGGTCTCTTTCTGAGAAACCGGCTGCTTTTAGTATTTTTTGTTTTGTAAAATATTGAATATCTACCATTATGTCCCATTTTACAGTATAATTATAAGCTTCCTCCAGGGCTTGTAACTCTACTTCATTCAAGGTTCTTCCTAAGCTGAGTTCCACCCATTCCTGAATATTTTTTTTTAAATCTTTGTCAGGGTCTTTTATAGAAATAAAAAATTTTGGATTTATTGATTTCCAGAAAATCCAAGGTAAAACCAGTCCATCTAATTTTTCCTGTATACGTAAAGAGTCAGAAAAAGAAAATTCCTGATTTAAAAGATAATCCAATTTTATGCGAAATTCATGAAGATCCCATGACAAAATGGGGTGTTGATGCAGCCAAATTTTTTCTTCTTCAAGGACTCTGTCAAGCCGAGCACTCAAATTATGGACACGTTCTGTACCATTTGTTACATTTTTAAATGATTTTTTACAGCTTTTTAAATGTTGGCTTATGTTATTTGCAGAAACAGCATAGGAAAGACTAATTAAAATTACAAAAAGAAAAAAAGTAAAAAAATTTTTATTGCTTATTAAGTTACTCATTGTACCCTCTTATAATTGGATAAAATGGTTTAGTCAGTAAAATAAATCTTTACTTTTGAAAAGCAACATAATTATGGTGGGAACATCAGGAAATAACAATAATTTATATAAAAAATTTGGGTTTTGTTTTGGACAAAGTAAAAAAAATACACAGTTGTCTATTTTTTTATTGTCAATTAAATAATTATAAAACATCAAAAAGAAGGATTATTTCAAGTTTTCTCTTTAGTTTCGCTATCTTTTTCCGACCATTATGAAATGGAGGGAATTATGGATAAGAAGGAAAAAGCTATACAAGATATAGAAACAGTTATTGAAGAACTGATTTCTTATAATTATTCAAAAACCAAAATTATAAACACTATTCTCATGAAGAAAAAAGAACGTGTTTTGTATCATCTTCAATCTGCAATAGAATTATTGAAAAATAGTTAGAATATATCATTAAGTAAAGAAAAATCTATTCCCAGATATTCATATAAGTCTTCACTTTAGTAATTATTTTTTATTACAGACTGAAAGTCCGCCAAAGGATTTTTTGTTGCATGGACTAGCTAGTCTTTAGTTCCAGTTGTGCTATATGTAGTGTCTTAAAGTAAAGTTTTGTATAAACTCACAAGTCTTTAGTTGTAGTGTTGATTGTACTAAAATTTCCCGAATGATAAAATTTTATACATTTAGAAGTATTCAGCGGTATGGCCTTTTAATGTTTAGGGAGGTTTAAAATAAAAGTTGTACTTACACTCTTTTTTTTACTCGTCTTTTTATCTGGTTGTTTATCTAAACCACCTCCAATAAGATCAGAGCGTGGAGCAGAACATAACTCGTTAGATGGCGGGTCTGCACAACCGGAGGCAACGCCTGAAGTGGATCAAAGACAAACTATTCATGCTGTTTATGAAGATCAAAGATTAAAAGGTCAACAAGTTGTTGAAGTCAATATTCAATATCTCAAAGATTTAAAAAAGAACAATGAAAGAATTCTTCAGAGTAGAGCACAAGGAGTGGATGAACCATCTATTAGTGCGGCCCAGAAAAAAAAATTACAGGAAGCCGCTAAAAATCGTCATTTTGAAAATTTGGAGAAATTATTAGAATTGGAGTAATTGAAAAAGATACTAGTTTTTAATTTGGAGGATTTGTGGATGAAAAATTTAATTAAATTATTTCTATTCATATTCGTGTTTGTTTTTATTGGATGCTCTACAAGTTCAGTTGTACCTGACCCTCAACCAACTGGTGATAGTACTCAAGATATTTATATTCAGGAATGGTTAACTTCTCCTAATCTAACTTTTTGTGAAAAAATATTAGATGTGGAAAATTATTTAGATGGGTATTTTTGTATGGAAACCATGACAAAAAATAAATACTATATCCCTGCAAAAGATTGGAAAACACATAATATTGATACTTTATTTTTACATATTTCCAAGGCTCAGGTAAGAGCTAAATTGGATAAGGATGAGGTATTAAAAGATTACTTATGTGGTCGATCATCATCTAATGTAGATTGCAAAGACCTGGGTACACCTGATGTAATGCCTGAAATACAGCAATGGAAAGAAAACTAATGAGTTTATAAAAAAGTATGAAAAAAATACACTCTACCGTTTATTTTTTGAATTATTAGATTATTTTATGGTAAGCCATTATTCGGGTTGCTATGAAAAAAATCACTTTATTGTTTTTTGTTTTCTTTTTTTCTTTTTTTGTTCAGTCACAGGAAAGTACTCTTCCTGGTAAAAGGCCTTTAATCATAACGGAAGAAAGTGTCAACGGGCCTTTACCGCCAATTGAAGGGGATGTTGATTTTAGAATTTATCAATATGGTGATGTAGTTATATTGGAAGTAAGCGATAATCTTATTTTAACATTGGAAAAAATGGGTAATGCAATTGGAATGGTGGCGATTCCCGGCTTCGGAAAAAATATTTTAGCGTCGGGTTTTTTTATATCTGATAAACTATTCGTTACAGATTTTTTGAAGCTTGAACAATTAAGAAGAGATAGTAAAGATAAAGTTACTATTTGGATACAAGATCAATATTTCCCTGTAAAAAGCGCAAAAGCTGTGTATGGACCTTATAACTTGGCCGTTTTGGAAATTGAGTCTTCTTATACGGGTGGTGTGTTGGAACTCAGTGAAGAAAAATCCCCTGCTCAAGCGGCGTATGCTGCCGGTTTTGATATAAGGGAAATACACCTCTTGGATAATTATTATATATCTGCTGATAAAATCCTAGGAGGTCTGAAAGAACAGGAAACCAATCGTGTAAGTACTAGTAGTGTTTTAAATTATATGCGAGTTATTGATTATCAAAGCATATCAGATTATCAATTTGTTCAATTAAATAGAAATGATTTACATTCTTCTACCAATGGTCTTCCTTTTGTAAATTCTCGTGGAGAAGTAGTTGGTGTGAAGTTCGGTAACATGGCCAATTTAGCGTATGCCACTCCTGTAAAGTTTTTAAAGGAGGTTTTAGATGGGAAGGGAAATTGTGAGCTATTGCCTATAGAGGAATGTTTAGATCAAGCTGTTGAAAATCTTTATAAAGAAGCACAGGATCAAAATCCAGTTGCTCAATATGTGCATAATCATAGGTTGTATACAGCATCTATAGATGAAGCTGTTTTAAAAGGGAATGAAGCTGTTCGTTGGATGATGTCTTCCGCCGACACTGGAAATGTGATGTCTCAATTACAGTCAGTTAGGCACCTTGCTAGTGGTTATCAATGTTTTGCACTACCAAACAAAGATGACGGTTGGTTAAGTATCGGTAATTTATTGCAAACTATTAATGGAATAGCTAGTGATGAAAAAGAAGATGTGGAACAAATTTTGAAGTGGCTCAATGAATTAGAGAGAAAAGGTATTGTATTGGCTTATTATCTAAAAGGGTTAATATATTTGAATGGGAATTGTACAGAAAAAAATATTGAACGAGGGTTACATTATTTAAACTTGGCCGGAATGAGAGGTTTTTTCCCAGCCTTAAATATGCTTATAGATAATTATTCTTTAACGGAAGGTATAGCTTTTGATCTTTCTTTTGCCGATTACTTTTTACAAGAGTTTCATTCTTATGGCTTCAAGCACCATGATCCTTTCTTCGATATTAATCAAGTTGATGAAGAGTTGATTATACAATAGTAAATTCTCAGGACTATAGTAGGGGTATAAACACCTGTTCTTATGTGTTTTATACAAATGCTATATCATATTAAAATGATCTAATTAATTTAAAATTTCACAGGAAATACAAAATGTGTTTCCTTATTTATTTGCTATAGCCCATGTTTAAATTCCTTTATAAATATTTTTTTTTGTTACTTGTTACTTTTGTTGTCTGCTTTATAAGTAACTTCTCTTTTCATGTGTTTGCTAGGAAAGTAACATTTGAAATGCAATTACCTCCTAAGTTTTTTAATTTTAAAGGTCTTACATTACCTTCTGATTCAGTTCCTATGACTTTAACTGACAACAAAGTGGATCTTTCCAGTGTGGTTGAAAATCTAAAGCGAGTTAAAAAATCTCATCATGAAAATGTATTGAATCTGGATTACACTTATAAAAGCATACGACACAATATAGATATCTTATGTACGGAATCTGAAAAAAAAGAATTATGTGTAAAAAACGCTAACGAAGAGTTTCAAGAAGCTTTTGATAGGGTGAAGAAAGAGTTGTCGCAAAAGATTCTGTATCCGGCACAGCATAAGCTGATAGGGGAATCAGAATCTGTCAATAATAGCTTTAAAGACCTTATGGACGGTTTAAATTCAGACTGTACTAATGCTTGTGCCGCTACAAGTGTGATAGTAGCTAAAGGATCGCAGGAACAATATTATCAGTTATATGACAAAGCAAAAAATAAGGATCAAAGGTGTTTGAGAGAAATGTTAGGTCATATACGAAAAGAACTGGAGTCTCATAAATTTCCTAAGGAATGTATGAAAAAAGAAAATAAAGATTATTATCCTGTATGTAAATATATGTTTACAGAAGTGGATGTTATTCGCAGACGGGTTTTGGAGATAGCGGAACTGGCCTACGGTTCCGATTTTTTAAATACCACTGAAGCAAAATCATTATGTTTGGATTGTTTGAATAAATTTGATAGTGATAGTGAAAATAAATCTTTAAATATTTTTAGTAATTTGGTTGGTGGCCTTGGTATAGAGGATCAGTGTTATGAGCTAAAACCTGGACAAGAGAAAAAAGTTTATTCCGGTACAGGGTTGAACGGTAATAAACCATATAAATTAAAAAGAGAATTGGATGGCAGTTACTCTATTCCTTTAGAATTACGTTTTGTAGCTGATGAAGACTATGACGGAGAAGTTGAGCCGGATAAAGTTCCGGAACATTATATGAATAAGGTAAGGGAATGTATTGCTGAAGCAAATGAAAAAATGCTGGGGCCTAATGGAGAAAAACTAAGAATTGTGATTCATGAGAGTAAAGAAGAGTGCAAAGATAAAGCGGCAAAAGAGATTAAAATTGGAGCGGCGGATCATCGTTCTAATAACGAAAAATATGACTCAGATGTTGATTGTCCTACTATGACTCACGAAGTTTTACATCTATTGCACTTATGTGATGAGTATGTGGAAAAGAAAATGGGGTTTTATGTAAATTCTGAAACCGGAGAGATAATGACTGAGATACTTGATAGTATGGAGGACAATAAAGAGTTAATGGATGATGAACGATATGAATTTAAACTAGCTTACAATTGTCGGGCTATAACAGGTAATAGTGTAATGTTCAATGAAGATGAAAAATGGATTGATGTTTTTGAAGGGGGTACAGATGAATCCCTGTTGGCACCTGGACAGTTTAGTGCTATTCTTTATGGGTCTTGTGAGGAAAAAAACAAACTCTTTAATGAGTGCTCCCAATTAGCTTATAAACACTCAAATGATACACCAAACATGGATTGCATGGAGAAAAAGCGTCAATGTGAGGAGCAAAACTTTTTAGGATTAGATAAACAAAAAGAAATAAAGAGAATTCAGGATGCCATAGTTACGCTTGATGTTAACAAACGCCAGTATATTGATCAGTTGCAAAAAGTGAAAAAACAAGGGAATGCTGATCAAATTAAAGATTGGGAAGAATATTTAGAAACAACAGAGAAAAAACTAGAAGAGTTTAGATACAGACTGGAGCGGGTTAAAGCCTGGCCATAAAGGTATACAAAAACTTAGCGATAGAAGGGGAATATGAAGTTTTTATACGGTGTGATTTTTCTTTTAAGTTTTATTTTTATTTCTGTTACAAAAGCGGAAATAAAAAAATCAGTTTCTTCCTCTAAGAAAAGACCTGTAGTATTACAATGGGAGGTTTCCCATTCCAGAAACAGGGATCAGATCTCCCTTATT
>JANQSX010000016.1 GCA_028279085.1 Bdellovibrionales bacterium | reverse complement strand
AAGTTGTTGTACCTCCTTGGGGATCGTAAGTTGTACCTCCTTGGGGATCGTAAGTTGTACCTCCTTGGGGATCGTAAGTTGTACCTCCTTGGGGATCGTAAGAATTTATAAAACGATTACTATGATTCCAAAGTGTTGTTTCAAATGTAACTTTTTTATTATGAAGTTTTCTTAAATCATTACATACCTGTTTAACACGCTTTCCTTTACCTTTACAATAAGTGCTACATTGGAAAGGGGCGAATGACAAGGTCCAACCGCTATGACTAATAAATGAAAGGATTAGGATCAAACCAAAGTGTTTTAAAAACATGTTTTTTGGTTTATGAATTGCCGATTTTTTGTTTGTAACTGCAACACTAACCAGAGAAAAAATTAAAGTTATAATTTTCATTGTCGCGACCCCCATTTGGAAACTCCTATCTTTTATTGAACGCTACTGCCTCTTACTATCTTTTTTTCTACATCACTTCTATCGGACCCACCGTGCGGATCTCCGTGCCCGTACGGACCGTGCCAGTCCACGGGATTATTAGGGAGAGGAGTTGCTATAAAACTACCACCTTGCGGTAGTGGATTTGGGCCATATTTCACACACATGCCACCTCGGGCGTAAAGCTTCGCCATTTCTTCAGGGCTTCCTGTACAGCCCTTCTTAGTGCAGAAGTAATTAACATTATATGCTCTGGGATCAGGATCGGGACATGCTACCGCCCCATGTGGTCCTCTAAGGCACGGAGGCATTGGAGGATGAGCAACATTGAGTGAGCAAACATTACAACCTTGAGAATCATACTTCGCGACACACACATCTCCTTTACATGATTCCGCTAATTCTTTTAAATTTTCTATTTGGTTATTTAGTTTTCTTTTTTCTTTACCTAAAACGGCTTTGGTGAACATATTACCTCGGATATTTTTGATGCGAGGATCGTCAAGAGGTATATTGCTCTTTATGTAATAACCTGCATATTCCCCTTTTTCAATAAGCTGACAATGTTCACCTTTTAAACAAGCGACACCGGTTACTTTATAAGGTGATTTTAATTGTGGGGGTGGAAGCTGAACCGGGGGGCTCTCAGCAAAAGCGGAATAAACAAATGTAAAAGTGAGAATGAGAGAAAGGTATGAAAACACAGTAACACCTCCTGAAAATAGTTATTTTATATATAAACGGAAAAAACACAGGCCAACTAAAACATAAAGTGTTTATTTTTAGATCAATATTGTAAGAGTCTCAGTATGAGACTCTTATATGAGTATATTTTAAACAAGTGCAATGATTTTTGTGAATCAAATCTAGTAGCAGCTAAAAAAAATCTAAAATTTATAAATCATTGTTTGTCTTTTTTTTTAGGTGTTTGCGAATAGCTTGCAGAGTCTTGGTGACATATTTATGCTGAATTTTTTTTCCATTCACAAATAAAGAAGGGGTACCTTCGACTCCCATGTTTTCACCGGCTTTTAGCTGTTTTTTTTGAACTTCTAAGGTGGAAGGAGAATTAATACATTCAGACCACCTGTCCCAGTCTAAAGAAAAATGACGACTCAAATCTTTTAACTGTTCCAGGGTTTTTTGCTCTCCCATAGTGAAGTTAAATTTACTTTGTTGTTCAAAGATAAGTTCATGCATATTCCATCCTTGATTTTGTTGTTCTGCACAGTAAGTAGCTCTGGTTAAAGCACACGAAGCACTGTTCCCTTTGCATTGATCCAAAGGGAATGAAAAATATTCCACTCGTACTTGAGGGTTGGAAGCTTTAAATATTTTTAAAATATAATAACTATTGCGACAGTAAGAACAAAGAAAATCGGCAAATTCTGTTATAATAATACTGGTTTCCTGTTTGGAAGGGCCTTTTGTTAAAAGAGCTGTTTCTCCACTTTGTTTTACCGGTGCGGACATCCAGTCCATTACATTCAATTTTACTATTTCCTTTGTTGATTTTACATTGTGTGTATTAACGAAAATCAAATGTATGAGTACTCCCGTTATAATCCATGTTAGACTGACTCCTGAAATAAACAGGTATGATTTTTTAAAAGAAGAAAGAGAAAAATGTTGTTTCCCGGAAAGAAACGCACAAATAGCAATGATAAAGGAGAACAAATATAAAATAATACAAAAAGGGCAAAACAATTGTAGGAGAAATGCGGAAATTCCCAGCATGACCAAGGAGGATCCGGCTGAAAGGGTGGCAAAAGAGCTAAGAGTAAGCCACATTAAAGAAATATTTTCTGTCCAGCCTATCAGTAGAAAAAGAGCTAGAAAGGTAATAAATATGTTAGTAGCCATTCCCCAATCAGAAAGAGGAATACCCATAAACTCAGAGAAAGGGGAGTTGAGGGTGTTATCACAGTTGAGAGAGCTGTTAATATAACAGATATTTGAATCTGTTACTTTATCGGAAGCTAGATTATAAGATCGGGAACTTAAATATAAATGCAGTCCAATAGACAATAAGGAACAAATAAAAATAATGTATAAATGCTTTTTCATAACTTTAATAGATTGGAATATTCATTTTTTAATATCACTGGTTCGCTTTTTTGCCAAGATAGTTTAAGTAATAACTCATAATGCTAGGAGTAATTATGTTCTTCTAACACTGTTTTTACTTTCTACTCTAAGCAAAAAAACTTGATTTTTATTTATGAAAGAAAGACAGTTGATGAAATAGGAGTACAGAAATGTCTTATCATATATCTGTGGGTAACAACCTTTTTACTTTAACTTACAGCGAGCTGATGCAATGGCTTTTTGATGGAAAATTAAAACCTTCGGCATACATACAGAGAGGCCATAAAGATAATTGGCAAAAAATCAGTGAAAGTGAAGAATGGAATGTTTTTTACGGCAATGAAGATGGTATGTGGGTTATTTTAAAAAAACAAGTGGAAAAGAATTCTTTCCGGCAAAAAGGACCATATAGCACAGAACAAATTAGTTTCTTTTTAAAAATAGGACTTTGTTCAGCTAGAGATTTTATTTGGAAGGAAGGTTTTAAGAAATGGCGGAGAATTTCTCTTATTCCTGAATTTTGTACCCATCCGGCGGATACAATACGGGATATATTAGTTCAACAAAGTCGAAAATATAAAGCGGGAAGAGCCAGGATGATTCGTTATTCCCCTTCAGGAAATATTCAACATTACCCTGATTTTCAGACTTTTATCTAATTTTAAGTTGGAAGCTTCTTATTTTTGACACGCTAAAATCACTAAATTAATCATATCTAATGAAAAATATACTGGAAATCTCTGAATTTTTTTTGTAGAGTTTTTTTGCATAATAAAAAAGGTTTTAATCAGTATTTCTCATAAATAGGGTGTTAATAAAAAGGGTTTTTGGCCTGTGCCTTTAGGGTATAAAGAATTGGGTCTGGAACTTTGTTTAGTACAGAATTTTTTAAGAGAGTTGTTTAAGGAAAAAATAAGAAGCTGATGCAACCAATAAATGGTTTGCGGTAAAACAAGGAGTATTTAATTGGTATTTGAGCAAATTAAAAAATACGGAGATCATGAACAAGTTGTTTTCTTTCATGAGCCTTCAGTACGTTTGAAAGGCATTATTGCTATTCATAATACCAAGTTGGGTCCTGCTTTAGGAGGGTGTCGTATGTGGCCTTATGCCTCTGAGCAGGAAGCATTAGTGGATGTATTAAAATTATCTAGAGGAATGACTTATAAAGCGGCGGCAGCTGGTTTGGATCAGGGTGGAGGAAAGTCTGTTATTATATGCGATCCTAAGAAAAAGACCCCGGAATTATTTAAAGCTTTCGGGCGTTTTATTCATTCCTTAAATGGCGCCTATATTACTGCTGAGGATGTGGGAACCAGTGTGGAAGATATGAAATATATAAGAGAAAGCACTCCTTTTGTTACAGGTTTATCAAAAGATCAAGGTGGTTCAGGAGATCCCAGTCCCTTTACAGCTCAGAGTACTTTTATGGGAATAAAAGCGGCTGTAGCATATAAATTAAATAAAACTTCTCTTCAAGGTTTGAAAGTAGCGATTCAAGGTATTGGCCATGTAGGGGTGTATTTGGCTGAATATCTTTTAGCGGAAGGCTGCCAGTTAAGTATCTGTGACATTTATGAACAGAGAGCAAAGGATTTTCAACAAAAACATCCGTCTGTCGAAGTGGTTCACCATGAAAAAATTTATGATGAAGAGTGTGACATTTTTTCACCATGTGCCTTAGGGTCTATTATTAACTCCAAAACTCTTGGTCGTTTAAAATGTTCTATTATAGCCGGAGCGGCAAACAACCAGTTGGACACTCTGGATATGGAAGATGAACTGATGAAAAAAGGGATTCTCTATGCTCCGGATTTTGTTATTAATGCTGGAGGGGTTATTAGTGTTTGTGTGGAGTCAAAAGGAAATTACTCTGAAGATAAAGTGAAAAATCGAATTGCTAATGTATATAATGTCTTAAAAGAAATTTTTTCCCGTTCAGATGAAGAAGGGAAAAATCCAACGGACGTTGCTATTGAAATAGCTAATAATAGAATTCAAGAAAAAACAAAACATTAATTCATAACAGGATACTGAGATTGGCTAAAAATAAAAAGAATTTTCCGGAGAAAGAGGAGCGGGATCCTCTTGCTTTATTTATTAAAAAATCCAATGACTGGGTTCAGGAATATTCTAAAGCGGCATTTATAGCTTTGTTTATTGGTCTTGCCAGTTTTGGTTCATTCCTTCTGTTTGCTTATTGGCAAAAGCAGACCAATAGAGCATCAGAAGAATCCCTTTATACAGCTAGACAGGAGCTTGTATCAGCGGAAGCGAAAGCGGGGGGGGATATATTGGGTTTTGATAGCAGTCAAAACTTTTTTGGACAAAGTAAGAAGGCAAAGTATGACTCTTCAGTGGATAAACCGGCTAAGGAATATGTTAGTTTAATTAAGAAATGGATTAAGAAGCCGGCGGGTTTGACGGCGGCCAGTGAAATATCGCATTTTTTTTATCAGTATGATAAAAAAGAGGAAGCTATAGAATTACTTAAAGAGGCCGGTTCTTATAAGAGAAAAAATCTAACCGGTTTTTTGATTGCTTTTCAACTAGGTACTTACTTAATGGATCGGAATGAATATGATTCAGCCGTTAAGGAATTTCAGTTTATTACTCTGAGTGAAAAAGCTAAGTGGTTATGGCCGGATGCTTTAATTAGAACAGCTTTATGCTATGAAAGACAGAATAAATTGGATGAAGCGAAAAAAATTTATAAGCAAATAAAAAACGATTTTTCCGATTCCCAGGCGGGAATGAAGTCTATGCAGTATTTAAATTTACTGCAAATACAAAATAAAATAAAAACCGCATCAAATAGTCAGAAGGTGCAGGAAGTGGAAAAAAAAATGGATGATCAATTATCGGAAGCACTTATGAAAGAAAAAACGACAGATACAGATTCATCGTTGAAGGTAAAAGAAGAACCGGAGATCAAAAACAGTAAACCTGGAGAATAATATTATGTCTATAATCGTTCATTTAATATTCATTATGCTTTGTTTTGTTTCTTGTCAGTCTTTAAAATCTGTTGGGGGCAAAACTTCCGGAATGAATAACACAAAAACAGATCATTCTGTTTCTGTAAAAAAAATCTGGATTCGTGAAACTTTTATGAAAGACTTTTCTCGTCCTTCTATATTACAATCCATTAAACCTGTACTCACTTCCGACGAACTATTAATTCAGGGTAATAAGGTAGATGGTATAAGTGCCTACACTTTGAATCAGGGAAAAAAGAAATGGTCTTTTTCAGTTAAAGGAGGTCTGGCGGGGAATGTGCTTGTTTCAAATAATCTGGTATTTTTTGGAGGATCTGATGGGATTTTATATTCCCTGAATGTGCGAACGGGGGCCATTGTATGGAAGAGGCATATAGGAATTACGAGCCTTAGTGCCCCGGTGGCGTATAAAAATTACTTGTATTTGGCTTCGCCGGATAAATTGTATTGTTTGAATATTAAAACGGGTGATAATGTTTGGACTTATTCCACTCAGTTAAAAAGTAAGGAGTTTACAGTTGAAGGGGTAGCCTCACCTCTTATAGGAAACTCTCTTATATATTTTAAAGCGAGTGATGATTCTCTTGTAGCTCTGAATTTTAAAGGTCGATTGAAATGGAAAAAGAGTTTAGCTCGTTCAGATAGCCGCTTTACTTCTGCTTCTTCTAACCCGGTTATAGGAAAAGTTTGTTTATATGTAGCTAGTCTGGAGTCAGGCTTGTATTGTTTAAATAAAAAGACTGGAAAAACAATATGGAAAACAGCACTTGGTTCTCATGGTAATATACTTCTTTCCGGTTCTTTGGTTTTTTATTCTTCCCATAATGGAAAAGTAGTGGCACTGGATCAAAAGTCAGGGAAAGAAATTTGGAGTCATAAAGTGCCTGAGCCTATTGCCACTTCTGTTGTTTCCTATAAAGATATATTAATTTATGGAGAGTATTCAGGAGTCTTACGCTTTATATCCAAAGATACAGGAAAAGAGTTGGGTTCTTTTTCTTTTGGTAGTGGAATGTCAGCTCCGCCGGTTGTTTCAGAGGGGAAATCAGAATTGTATTTTATTTCCAATATCGGTTGGCTTTATAAACTACGACTCATTTAAAAACTTAAAACCTAACTATTATCCTGGAGAATTTTCAAAGAAGTTTTTTTCTATTTTATACCTAAGACAGGATCAGTTTGACCTGGTTTTTTTATTTGCTCTAGCCTCTTTTCATTACACCATAGACACATATATTCCGGTTTGGATTGAACTGATGATTGGCTCTGCACTGTCTGCACCGTATGATGAGAACCAAAATGTGAGTGAAAGTCATAAGCGGGTGTATTACTTCGTGTTATAAATGTGCCTGTATTATCTTTAAAACTCTGTGCTGTACCTCTCCATGGAGGAAGAGAATAAGAAAATCCAGGAGGTGATGTTGCTTGTAAGGGTGGATCCAGGGTGGTTGCATTCGTTTGCAGGTCATACATTGCATAAAGAATCTCAGGAGATTTTGTTACACCGGGCTTGCCTGGATTATTGGGATTGTAAGATTTGCCTACAGTTTTTTCACCTACTATATTATCTTTATCCGGATTTAATCCTATTGTTTGTATTTCGCCTGGGACAAATTTATTTGCTTCAGCTTTTATATCTTGCATATTCTGTGCGGAAAAATCCAGTATTGATCCATCCTTTGGATTTGCTATTGCTCTTTCAACAGTGCTCCACGGATTTGCTATACTGTATGTTTTCTCTATATGAGTTTCTTGAGTTTTCAAATCATTAAGTGCATCACTTACTTTTTCCGCTAGTTTTTCTAGACTTGTTGGAGACATGCGTGGATTTGTCATAGCGAGATCGTATCTGGTTTTCAGAGTTTCATATGCCGCCTTTGCCAGTATTAAACTACCCATATCCAGCAGTGCTGTCATATGATCTACGGCGTCTTGCATGGAGGTAATTTGGT
>JANQSX010000006.1 GCA_028279085.1 Bdellovibrionales bacterium | reverse complement strand
ATGATTTAAAACCTCTAAAATCCGGTATTTTAAAGATCAAATCTCTTTATGAGGATATGCAAAAAGAGTTTGATTTAAAGACTTTTGATGTAGGAGGGGGTTTGGGTATTGATTACAAAAGTTCCAATTGGGAGATGGATTTAGAACTTATCAGGGATTATGGAGCTTTTCTGAATGAAGTTTCTCAAACTATGAAAGCCCAAATTTTAACAGAACCAGGTCGAATTATTATAGGTCGTTTTGCCTGCCTGGTTGCGGAAGTGCAATATATTAAAAATAATTCTTATAAGAATTTTGCTATTCTTGATACGGGAATGCATCACTTGATTCGTCCCTGCTTATATCAAGCCTATCACCGTATTTTATCCCTGGAAAAAGGAAAGGGTCCCAGGCAGCTTTATGATGTAGTAGGGCCTATTTGCGAATCATCAGATGTGTTGGGTCGAGATCGTGTGTTTTCTGGTCTGAAAGAAGGAGATTTTATGGCTATTTTAGATGCCGGTGCCTATGGAGCTGTAATGGCCAGTCGCTATAATGCGCAAAGCCTGCCAAAAGAAGTGCTTATCTCTGCTAATTAAGTTGGTTTTCTTGTTCAGATAGACTTTAATTTTTAATTAGATAAATAAGGTTTTTTTATATCATCTCACTAGAATAACAAAATAATTAGTTATATTTTGAATAGAAGTGAAAAATTTTCACGCAAAAAATTAATTTTTATGAAATTAATGGAAAATACTTTTATTTTGAATATTTTTTCAGTATACAAAAGCCATAAAAAATAAGGACAATAAGAAAAGGAGTCAGTTAATTATGAAAACAAGTTTTTTTTATAGCGGATTTTTAACAGTACTTATGTTCAGCCTTCTCAGTATAACAAATGTTGAAGCAAGGATGCTTTCATTTACTACAGGAACTTCAGGCAGAAAACCGGTTACACCGGAACAATTAAAGAAAATAAATGAAGTTCTTTCAGGAAGAGTATCTGATGTAACTATAAAAAGGTCTTTGGAGAAAGCGGCTAAAGAAAACAATATAGTAGGTCAAGAGTTGTTTGAGCTATCAAAAAAAGTGGAATTAGATACAAAAGGGGAAATGAGTCAGGAATCTGTAGAGAGAGCGGTAAATTTTCTCGTAAATGTACGAATGATAAAGCCTGCATTACCCAATACTTCTAATCCTAAAGAAGGTAATGTGGCACGAGATGTAATGAATCATGTCAGTGAGATGTTTTCCTGGCCCAAAGAAAACTTTACGAATGCAATGAATTTTTTAAAAGGATTTAATGCAGCCAAGAAGGCAGGTTTGGTAAAAAAAGAGGGAGGATGGGTGGCAGCAGCCGTATCAGAAGGTTTCAGATTAATGAATGAAGCAATAACGGGGCAAGGCCGTTATTACGAGTTGGACTATAGACGCTGGAAAAAAGGTGCACGGGAACTCTGTCGTATTTAATTCTATCTTTAAAAATTTTATCTTAAAAAACAGAGGGCCTTAAAAAAGCCCTCTTTTTTTGTTCTTCTTCCGTTGATATTTGTAACTCCTCTAAACAAAACCCTACTAGGGTAAGAAAAGGACTTTCACTGTTTTGGCGAAGGCAGGAATCTATAATATATTCTTTTAAAATCTTTCATCTGTTGGTACAAAAAAGGGATGAAAGTACTCGTTACGGGAGCTAGTGGTTTTTTAGGGGGTTCTCTTTGTAAAGCTTTATGTCAAAGAAACTGGAAGGTTCATGCCCTTTTAAGACCCACTAGTGATAAAAGTGCACTCAATAATCTTGATCTCCATTTTCATAAGGGGGATGTGACCGATCTTAACTCTTTTCAGGAAGCGGCCGGAGGGGTGGACTTGGTTTTTCATCTGGCTGGTGTAGTAGCTCATTCAACAAAAAATTTAAAAACCATGCAAAAGGTGAATGTGGGGGGGACAGCACATGCTATTGAAGTCTGCCGCACTCAAGGGGCAAAGCTTATCTATATGAGTTCAGTGGTAGCGGTAGGGGCTAGTAAAAACCCGATAATATTAAATGAAGAATCTCCCTATGATCCGACTCTTTCCCGGATAGGGTACTTTAATACAAAAAAACAAGCAGAGGTTTTAGTGCAGGAAGCTTGTAAAAAAGGGGCTGTATCCGCAGTGATTCTTAATCCTTCCACTATTTATGGAGTAGGGGATATGAAAAAAGCGAGCCGAAAGGTACAAGCTAAAGTGGCAAAAGGAAAATTTCCTTTTTATACTTCCGGGGGAGTCAGTGTAGTGGATGTGGAATCCGTTGTGTCAGCCTGTTTTCAAGCTGTGGAAAAAGGTCGATCGGGAGAAAGATATATTTTAAGTGGAGAAAATATCAGCATCAAACAACTGTTTTCTCTGATTGCCGAGGCAGCGGGAGTAAAAGCCCCTTTTATTCACTTAAGTAATGTTTTGTTACGCCCTTTAGCGGAGGTGGGTACTATATTACAAAAAATTGGTTTTTCTTTTCCTGTAACCCGTGAAAGCGCTCAATTGGCGAGTCTTTATCATTGGTTTGATCATACCAAAGCCAGTGAAGAGTTGGGGTTTAAACCTTTGCCGGCAAAACGGGCTATTGAAAATTCCATTAAGTGGTATATGAGGTCTTTTGGAGATGTGGAAAAGCCTACTTGACCACATTTAAAGCTATAACACACAATCAAGAAATAATGAAAACACAAGCTGATCTTTTTTTTCTAGATCCATTTACAAAAAGTGTGTGTCTGGAAGTTTTACAAAAAATAAAAAAACTTTTTGATATTGAAGTATCTCTTTATGAATTGGCGCAGGTGTTTAGTTCTCCACCGGAAAAAGAATGGGGTCATTGGGCTTTGTCCTGTTTTTTCTTAAGTAAACAATTAAAAAAAAATCCTACAGAGATAGCTCAACAAATAGCTAATGATTTTGATGGCTCACAGGTATTTGAAAGAGTTTTAAGTAAAGGTCCTTATGTTAACTTTTTTTTTCAAAAAGAGTTTTTAAAAAATAATTTATTAAATATTTTAAAAACAGGTGAAGCTTTTAAAGTTTCTGCCAAGGAAACCGGCTCTTGGCTTATTGAATACTCTCAGCCCAATACTCATAAAGAATTGCATATTGGCCACACAAGAAATCTTTGTTTTGGTTTAGCTCTTATTACCCTCTTAAAGAAAAGGTCTTTTCCGGTGATAAGCTGCACTTTTCCAGGAGATATGGGTACTCATGTGGCTAAATGCCTTTGGTATTTAAAATATCATAACAAAGAAGATTTTCCCGCTCATCAAAAAGGGCAGTGGTTGGGTGTTATTTATACCAAGGCTTATCAAAAGTTTGAAAAGGATCAAACAGAAGAAAATAAAAAACAGTTAACGGAGATTTTACAGCAACTAAAAAATAAAGCCGGTGAGTTTTATATTTTATGGCAAAAGACCCGTATTTGGAGCAAGGATTTAATGGGTGAAGTTTATGAGTGGGCAGGTGCACAGTTTGATCATTGGTATTGGGAATCAGAAGTAGATGAGCCTTCCGTGGAGTGGGTAAAAGAACTTTATCAACAAAAAAAACTTGAGCTTTCTGAATCAGCTATTGGAATGGACTTAGGTAAATCTTTGGGTTTTTGTCTTCTGTTGAAGTCTGACGGCAACGGACTTTATGCTACTAAAGATTTGTATTTAGCTAAAAAGAAATTTGAAGATCACGAGCCGGATAAAAATATTTATATTGTGGATCAAAGGCAAGAAACTCATTTTCAACAGGTTTTTAAAGTGTTGGAAAATATTGGCTTTAAAAAACAAGCGGAAAAATCTTTGCATTTAAAATATAACTTTGTGGAATTAAAGAGCGGAGCAATGAGTTCCCGTGTCGGCAATATTATTCCTATTATGAAACTTATAGAAACAATGAATGATTATATAATTGAGACCTTTCTTAAAAAATATGAAGGAGAGTGGTCAGAAGAAAAAATAAAAAACACTGCTCATATAATTGCCCAGGGAGCTATTAAATACGGAATGAACGAGCAGGATTTAAATAAAAAAATTGTATTTGATATGAAAGAGTGGCTTAAGTTGGATGGACGATCCGGTCCTTATATACAGTATGCTCATGCCAGAGCTTGTTCTCTTTTGAAAAAGTTTGATGCTTTTGATGAAGAAAAGGAAGTAAATGTTAATATAAGAGTTTTAAGTGTTCCTGAAGAATGGCAGTTGATAGTGCATCTTTCCTGGTTTTCACTAACTATGGAAAAAAGTGCCTGGCAGATGAAGACCTCAACCGTTTGTTATTACTTGTTTGAATTAGCACAGAAGTTTTCTCGCTTTTATCAAAATTGTCCTATAGGTACTTTGGAAGATGAAGAGCAAAAAAACTTTCGCTTGTTTTTAGTGCAAGTGGTGAGAAAAGTTTTGGAGGAAGGTTTATCTTCTTTATCTATTCCCGCACCTGAACAGATGTAGTGGGGTGTCGCGACCCCCATTTGGACTATCATTATAAAAATTGCAGATACAAACTTTTTGGGAAAATTCAGCAGTTTTTACAATTCGTTCAAAGAATATAATCGGTGTGTTTATGTTACTATAATTAGAGAGGTCAAGAGCAATCGCTTTTTCAAGCAATTAAAAAACTTTTTGAAAATCGCCGATATGATGTTTTTTCTTAAAAAGGGGAATCATAAAACCTGTTTTCCACAACACTATTTTTTCCAAAGTCCAGCGCCCATCCTCTCTTTTCTCAAAATGAATCTCACCTATAAAAAATTCTTCCCCTGAAATGTAGATAAAAGGGTTGAACAATTTTTGCTGGATTGTATCATAATTCAGGACAACTGAAGAGTTTAAGCCCTCCGGCTCTTTATAAACAATATGATTATTATATTGTCCAACCTGCACCAGAACTTCAAGAGGATACTGGTCTGATGCCAATTGCTCTAATACAGAAGGCTCTCCAGCGTAGTTCTCAATGGGATTGTCCTTTAGATATTCGTCAAAAGCGGACTGATTCCCTTTCCTGTTCCTAATAATTACCCTAACATCATAATTATCCCCCTCTTTAAAAACAGTGTGATAATCTCCTTGCACATCAGTTAAAAAGGAAGCACTTGTGTTTACAGCTCTCGCCCCTCCTGAATTTTTGGAATTTTCAGAACTGCAAAAGCTTCCCTGCAACAAAAACAGAATAAGTATCAATAATTTTACTCTAAAAAGAACCTTAAAATTGAGCATACCTAAAAAAATAACATAAGCCTTATTTGCAATGCAAAACAATGCAAAAAACCACCTAAAGAATTATATGTTTTTGATGATGTGTTAGTATCAGGGGCACATTTCTGATTCATATCTGATTCTCTAAAAGAAAATAATTGGAATTTTTTGGACAAAAACAGTGTATTAAAGCCATGAGGAGTGTCCTAACTGGACAAAAAAAGAACTATCAATGAACCTACTTGAGCCTAAGCGGAGGCCCCGGGATTCCTTTGCCCGCTTGTCCCTGTCCACTGTGACAAAGGATACACGCATCATATAGGCTACTGGCTTGTATGTTACATCCGTTGGGAAAACTCAAGTTGCCATTTTCATCTATCTCTACTTTTTTGAACAGTTTATCTTTTTCTTCCGTGGAAAGAGCTTCAATACAATCTATGAAAGGCACATTACAGAAAACTCCATTTTCAAATACGACACTCACCACATATCTGTAATGTTTTTCTTTAGAAAAAGGAATAGAGCCTGCCTGTTCCAAATCATTATCAATCAAAGGTCTGATTGAAATAAGTTTTGGAAGAGGTTTTTTATCATTGCTTTTTTTTGTTTCAGGCTTTAAAATCCAATAACTATCCAAAAAGCCCATTTGATTCAGAAAATCAAAAACATGGCGCATTCCGAGAATAATTGGATCACCAGGCTTAAACCATTTGAGAATCTCACATTTTCCTACTCTTTCCTTGCTTGCTACACCATTATGTATGAGATCGTTTCGAATACGCCGAAAATCGCCCATAACAGATGTTTCCAGTAAAATATCACGCCCACCAAAAGCTTTTTTTAATAACTTACGATGACGATCTTCCCATATACAATAAATTTGCTGAATCCAACCCTTGAATGCCATTTGCTCTACTTCTCCTTCTGGTTTTAACCAGTCGTTAAGATCATCACCTTGCACAACTGGAATCATATCTATATCCAGCAGATCTAGATCAACAGGAAATCTTTGACTTGGATTTTGATTGTATATTGGCAGTATTCTGCTACGCACCACTTCCATTCCTTGGAGAAGATATATTATGAAGATCAAACCCACATGGGAACGAAGACAAGAAACCTCTGTTTTATAAACAGGTTTTTAAGAAGAAAAAAATCTGTTATATGTGAAGAAATAAAAATAAAAAACCCCTAACCTAGAATTTAAACAGAAACCTTCTGCCGGAAATTTTAAGTGCTTAATGAAATATATTTTTCTCTCCTTTTTTATTCTCTTAAGCCTATCAGCCTGCGGAGGAGGTATAGACAGATATTATTGTTATTTTAATAAGCCTAATACTTCTCGGTTTGACAAGATTGTTTTAGTGGAAGGGGAGGAGCCGGAAAGACAGCTTGATTTAGCTCTCGGAGAAACCAAAGCCATGAGTTTTTACAAAACCTATGATGAGGGCAAGCAAGTAATTACTGTTTATGAAGAGAGTTGGGGCCAGTTTAATTATTATATTTTAAAACTGGATTTATCCGGTGAGATACCGGTTTTATCATACGGCGGTGGTCATCATAGGTCTGTGAAAGGTTTTGAAAAATCCTATAGTATGGATTTTACGCCGGAGAACCTGCGGTTAATCAGCTCCCATTCTCATTT
>JANQSX010000252.1 GCA_028279085.1 Bdellovibrionales bacterium | reverse complement strand
TAAGAGCTTACCGGAGTGACAACAAAAAAGCATTTGTTTTCGTAAAGGAAATGTTTATATTCTTAAATTGTAAGGAATATCAACTTTGGAATCTTAAACGGATGTTTTTTTTTGATTATATTTTACCGGCTTTAATTCTTATTTCCGCTATGGTGGATGATCTCAGGTCTAAAAAAATTCATAATGTGCTTATTCTTATTTTGTTGGCAATATCTATTATAAGTGTTTTGATTTTTCAGGGTTTTTCCGGGCTGTTTCCCGCTTTTTTAAAACTTCTTATGGCCTTGGGCATTGCTGTACCTTTAGTTTTGTTGAAAGTGATTGGGGGTGGAGATATGAAACTTTATGCTGTGTTAGCTCTCCTTCTTCCCCCTCGTATTTTGTTTTTAAGTCTTGTATGTGCTTTTTTTTGGGGAGCGCTCCTTGGAATAATAAAAGTCATTTTGGATAAAAAAGTGGGCTTGGTGTATATGAATCTTCTTTCTTTATTTAAGTTAAAAAAGCCTTCTTCCGATACGCTTCATAACTTCCCTTTTTCCATCAGTTTGTTTTTGGGATGGCTGAGTTCTTATTACTTTTAAAAAAATAACAACAGGGAAATAGAAAGACACAAATGACTATTCCGGTACAGACTTAAGGAAAAAAGTTAATTGGAGAATAAGCGCTTTGAAACAAAAGAACAGGCTCAGTGAAAAAAATAATATTTTTACATCTGCATTTAACCGCAGCGGGCAAATGATTGTGGAGATGGTTTTAATTCTCTCTATTTTTATGTTTGCTGTCACTTTTCTTTCTCGCCAATTTGAGGATATTGAGCCTTTTGATGCTTTTGTAACCGGTCCCTGGAAGACTATTGCCGGTATGATAGAGTCAGGAACCTGGAAGGAGATAACAGATGCCCGCATAGATCATCCTAATCACTTTGGAAGAATGTATTCCGGACAGGGAGACACTCCTCCCTAATTCAATTTTTTGATATTTATCCTGATATGTTTTTAGTGGGAAAAAATATGTTAATAAAAAAAAAGCGATTTATTTTCAGTTCTAAAGGAAGTCTTACCGTTCAATTTTTGCTGGGCTTTGTTTTAATTTTAAGTTTCATGGTGATTTTTGGAGCTATGACTCTCACTTTAGCTGTGGCATCTATTACACAATATATTACTTATGCTTCCAGCCGATCTTTGTTTTTAAGTTTTGGAGATGAAGCTTTACAAAAACAAAAAGCGGAGGAGAAATTTAATTTATTAAAAAGTCAGCTAGTAAGAAGTGACGGATTAATTGACATTTCTCAAAAAGAGGTTGGATTGAATCGAACATTTAGTCCCGGAGGTGGTAAGCCGAATCTTTTTTATGGAGTTTGGACAGAGTTTCTTCCTAAAATTTTAAAAGTGGAAACCCTTTGGGGAAATACCACGGATGATAATGTGAGAATTTTTGAAACAGTGGTAGGCTCTTATTTAGGAAGGGAACCCAGTATAAAAGAGTGTGATGATTTTAATAAGTCTCGCTGGAGACTTATAAAAGGAATACACGGAGATACAGGACATGCTCAAGCTCCTCTGCCTTATACTAGTGCATTCGATTGTGATAATGGCTGTTGAATAATTTTGTTTAAAGGTTTTTCAAATGTTTATAAAAAATAAAAAAGGCTTGGTTATATTGGAAGCTATACCTCTTATCTGGGTGATGTTTGTTCTAATGGGAGCGACCTTAGGTTCCTGGGGTATTGCTCATACAGCTGCTTTAAATTCTATTGCCGCCAGGAATTACATTTTTTTTCTTTTTAATAATCGTGCCGATCTTTCCTATTTAAGGGATTTTTCCAGTGTCAATGAATATCCATCAGCTCAATTGAGTAGGGATTTTTCGAGAAGGTACTTTAAAACCAAGGGAGAAAGATTTTCTTATATTAATAAGGAAGGTGTTAGAAACACTAGAGTTGCTTATGCCACTCAAAGACCGGTGAGTTTTGGAAAAAATATGGAATACACTCATACTAATGAGCTTTTAAGAAGACCGGTTAATAGTGCTCGTGTTTACAGTGAAGTTCCCGATGGAGGGAGAAACAAGAAAAGGGATGCAAGAGGAAAAGCCTGGATTATGGTGGGATACGGTATCTGTTTATGTGCTTGTTGCGATAATGGGTGTGATAGTGGGTGTGATTGAAGTGTTTTTTGAAATCTTTATTTTTCGATAAAAAAGTTAGAAACTTTAACTATTTAAAAATTTTCTGATTTTAAGTGGGAAAATATTTATACTCCGATCATTTTTTTCCGAAACAAAAGTAATAAAGAGTAAAAGGGTTTTTAAAAACCTGCTTTATGAAAAGCTTATTTTACATAAGTTTTTTCTGTTAAAGGAACAATAAAACCAAGACGGAGGTCTTGTAAATGAATAAAAATGAGACTTTAACTTTATGGCTCAGTATAGGAACAGCCGTTTTTGCCGTTTTTTTGCTTTACAGTTATACACAGGAAAAAAGCGCTCAAATATCCAAAAAATTCGGAGCCATGACATCAGTTGTGACGGCCGTTAGAAATATTGGAGAAATGGAGACCATTAATGATTCCATGATTCAGTTGAAAGAATATCCCAGCAGTTTTGTGCAACCGGAAGCGATTTTAACAATGGAGGAGGCTATCGGTTTGGTGGCTTTAGCTCCTATCAGTAGCGATGAACAGGTAATGAGAACAAAAATCACTCGTCCAGGCCCCACCACCGGAATTTCCCTCCAGGTGTCTCCCACTAAAAGAGCTTTAACAATTCCTATTGATGAGATGAGAGGGGTGGCAAAGCTTTTAAAGCCCGGGGACAGGGTGGATATAGTGGCGGCTCTGGATGTAAAAGACGGTATTAATCAAAAAAGGGAAGTGAAAACCATTATGCAGGATGTGGTGATTCTCGCTACAGGTATTAAAGTGGTGAGTGAATTACCAAGGGTTTTTGAAGAAATCAGTGGAGAGAATTTTATCCGTAATATTCGTTCCGCTACTGATTTTAATACCATTACTATTGAAGCGGATCCTAAAGCGATTCAGTCTTTGGTATATGTTTTATCCACTTCTCCCGGGGCTTTATTTCTTTCTTTACGGCATCCCAGTGATCATCATATTGCCCCTCACTTACCTGTTTCCGGTTTGGAAAGTCTCATCGGAAAAGGAAAAGCCCGTAAACCCGCTTCTATGTCAAAACTGCCAACTACAAGAGGCCTTTTTAAAAGGAGATGATTTTTTTACTTTAGAGGTAAAGAAAAGGAAAGGATTTAAAAATGAAAAAAGTTTTTTATTATAAAAATGTATGTTTTTTTATGTTGTGGAGTTTTCTTTTTTTTATCCCTTTTACTTTTGGAGCGGAAGTTTTAAAAGAATCTATCCCTCTTTATATGGGGATTCAATATGATTATAAACTTTCTAAGAGTTTGAAAGGAAAAAAACTTAAGTTTGAAGGGTCTTATAAGCGTTATACAGGTTTAAAACATAATGCTGTTACAGGTGTTATTCGTTTTACTCCCAGAAAAAAGGGAGTGGGGGCTTTAAATATTAAAGATGCTTCCGGTCGTATATTGAAAAAACTCACTTTGACAGTAGGAAAAACGAATTTACAACAAGCCGCTACGGAAATTCAATCTCTGCTTCGAACAGTAGATGGAATCCAGGTTAAAATTTTAAACAATAAGGTGGTGGTGGATGGAGAAATTATAGTTCCAAAAGATATGAGACGAATTCACGATGTGGTGCAGGAGTATGCAGGGAAAGCCACTTCTCTTGTGACTTTAAGTCCTTTAGCCCAAAACAAAGTGGCTAAGTTTATTGAAAAAGAAATAAATGATCCCAACATTACTGTAAGAGCTACCAATATGGTGTTTATTTTAGAAGGCTTTGCTAATGAGCAATCTGAAATTGACCGGGCGGTGCAAATTACACAACTTTATCTTCCCGATCATATTACGGATAGGGCTGTTTCTGAGCAAAAGGTAAAAGAGTGGTCCCGTGTTCCTTATTTAAATCATATTAAATTACGGCCGAAAAAAGTGGATGGGAGAAGCAAACTCATTCAATTAATTGTTCATTATGTGGAATTAAATAAGGATTATGCAGACAGTTTTCGTTTTCAATGGACGCCGGCTTTAGCTAAGGATGAGACCAAATTTTCTTTCCATTCCGGTGGTGGGGGACTCGGAGCTGTAGGAGGTATTATTTCCGGTACCATTAGTAATTTTTTACCTAAATTAAACTGGGCCAAGTCTTTTGGTTTTGCCCGGATTTTACATAGCGCTAATGTGATTACAGAAGATGTGGGAGATACCAACGGGCCGGGAGCTAGGCTTGCTGCTAAGAAACGCACTCCTTACCAAGGTTCTGTAGGGCAATCAGGGGAACAAGGTCTTCTTATGGCGGAGACGGGTATCACTGAATTAACTATAAAACCTAGAGTGGTGGGGCCACGTAGTGACAGTGTGCATTTAGATATCACTTTTCAAGTGGATAATTTAGTGGGTTCCGCCGGAGGACAACCTATTACCACTAATCGTGCAATCAGTACCAGGATCCATGTTCAAAGTGGTCTGAGCGCTGTGATAGGCGGTATTATCAGCAACAAAACTTTTTCCGATTACAACAGAGAACCACCTAATGCCGTTAAAAACCCTGTGTTTTCTTTTCTCTCCGCTAAAAAGTTTCATCGCTCTCAAAGTCAGTTTATTGTCTTTGTAACACCCATTATTAAGAGTTCAGCCAGTTCCGGTGTTAAAAGAATAAAAAAGAAATTTAAGCTTTCCAGTAATTAGAAGCTGATTTTGAGAAGGCAAGGGTTTTTGAATAAAAATTTAAAATAGAAAAGTAGCAATAATAGGGAGTAGGGATTTATTTTCAGTAAAAATCCCTGAATAATAAAAATGTCCTTAAGTCCGAATTGTCATTTAATTGCTGTAGCCGGAGGTAAAGGAGGGGTAGGAAAAAGTGTTCTGGCCGCCAACCTGGCTTTTGCTCTACAAAAAGAGATGAAAACTCCTGTCCTTTTAGTGGATCTGGATGATAAAAGTTGTGGAGACCAAAGTGTTATTGTTGGTTTAAGACCCAATAAAACCGTTTTGGATATGACTAGATTTTCCGGAGTGGTGACAGAACAAAATATAAAAAGCTTTTTAACTTTTCATAAAACAGGATTAGCCTACTTGGGAGCAGTGACAGGCCCTGAGCAAAGTCTTTCCGGAGATCCGGCTCTTTTTGGTAAACAGCTTTATGGTTTTTCTCAGAGTTTTAAATATATTGTAGTGGATGTGGGTTGTTTTCTCAGTCCCCTGCAGTTTTCCGTTCTAGAACTTTCTAGCGCTATTTTGGTGGTGTTAACACCGGAAGTATTGGTGGTGAATCAAACTAAAAGGTTGTTGAATGAACTGAGTGCAGCTACTCTTCCCTCCCAACTCTTTCAAATTGTTATTAATCAGGCTGGTCAGGGAGGACTTTCCACTAATGCTGTGGCGGGAAACCTTAGGCTTCCCATAGTGGCGGTTTTACCTAAGGATGAATTAACCACCGCTCAAGCTCTACAGTCTTCTCAGCCGTTTGTCATTTCCCGTTCGCAGACCCCTTTATCCCAAGCTTATCATGATATGGTAAGAAGATTGGTGGGAGGGGTTTTACAAAAAAATAAGACCCTTATTCGTCCTAAGAAAAAGACTTCAACTTCTGATATTGCTGATTCTACTGATACTTCCCCTTCTTCTCCTACTCAGGGTCGGCAAAGAAAACTAACACCCTTGGTGATTTTAAAAATGCAAGTGCACACGGAATTAATAAAGGAAATGGATCTAAAAAAAGATCTCACTCAGGCCAAAGATGAAGCTTCTAAAAAGGAGCTTAGAGGGAAAACACAAGTTGTAGTGTCTCGGCTGGTGGATAAGAGAGGACAAGGTCTTTCCCGGCAGGAAAGAAGTCAGGTCATAAAGCAAGTTTTGGATGAATCTTTAGGTTTGGGTCCTCTGGAAGAGTTATTGGATGATCCGGCTGTGACGGAAATTATGGTTAATGGATGCGATCAAATTTTTTGTGAAAGAAGCGGGAAACTTCAATTAAGTCCCGTGTCTTTTACTTCCAATCAACAATTAAGAAATGTCATAGAAAGAATTGTCACTCCTTTAGGAAGAAGAATTGATGAAAAAACCCCTTATGTGGATGCTCGTTTAGCGGATGGTTCCCGGGTGAATGCGGTGATTGAACCTTTAGCCATTGACGGTCCTTCCGTAACTATTCGTAAATTTCCTCAGGATAGAGTGACCATAGATGATCTGGTCAGTCGTTTTGGTTCCATGACTTCCGCTATGGCGGATTTTTTCAAAATTTGTGTGGAACAGGGTTTGAATATAGTTATTTCAGGAGGAACCGGTTCCGGTAAAACCACTTTGCTTAATGTGATGTCCGGTTTTATACCGGTTAATGAAAGAATCATTACCGTGGAAGATGCTGCTGAATTACAACTCAAGCAGGAGCATGTTGTGCGTTTGGAAACCCGTCCGGCCAATATGGAAGGCACGGGAGAAGTGACTATTAGGGATCTCATTCGTAACTCTCTTCGTATGAGGCCGGATCGTATAGTGGTGGGAGAGTGTCGGGATGGAGCGGCTCTGGATATGCTTTCCGCCATGAATACAGGTCATGATGGTTCCATGACAACTGTTCATGCTAATAACCCCAGGGAGGCTTGTGCCAGGTTAGAGACTTTGTGTTTAATGGCGGGAATGGATCTACCGGTAAAAGCCATTAGAGAACAAGTTGCCGGGGCGGTAAACTTAATCATTCAGATTGGAAGGCTCAGTGATGGAAGCAGAAAGATAAAAAATGTAGCGGAAGTGGTGGGTTTACAGGGAGATACAGTAACTTTACAAGAAATTTTTCGTTTTAAAGAAGAAGGCTTTGATAAAAACCGAAAGATTCTAGGTCAATTTCAAGCTATGGGTATGATTCCCACTTTTATTGAAAAATTTGAACAGAGAGGATTAAAAATTCCCCGTTCTTTGTTCACTACTTCCTCCGCTTCCACACAAGTTAAGAAAAAATCTCTTATCGGGCCTGGTAAATCAGGTTTAGCCGGTAGGCCCAGACCGGGTCTTGGAACTAAAGCTTTGTCAGGGAAAAAAACCATTTCACCCGGTGGAGCGAAAAAAGCTTCATGAGTGCTTTAATGAAAGTTAATTAAAGGTATGTATAAAAAGGAGAATATTTATGGATGCAATAAGTGAAGTTTTAAAAAACTTTTTTTTACATCCTTTTGTTTTATCCTTGGTGGTGGGGCTTTTAGTATTTGTCTTTTTTTATATTCGCTATCCTGGGATTTTGCGGTTTTTTAAAGAAAAAACTCTTAGCTCGCAAAAAGAGGTGTTGCGTATTGTGGATATGATGATGCTTAAAACACCGGAAGAAAAAGTGGTTTTATGGCTTTGGGGTTTAGGCTTGGGTTTGGGGGTTTTAATTTTTTTGGCGGCTTGGCCTAACTTGGCTTTAGGGGTAGGCTTTGGGGCTATTGGTTTTTTACTTTCCTGGATAGGGATAGCAAAAGTTATGCAATCGATGTGGGAACAACGTTGTAATCAGGTGGTTAATCAAATGGTGGAAGGTTTGGCGATTATGACTAATGGAGTGAAAGTGGGTTTAAGTGTTACTCAAGCTATGGAAAGGGTGATTAAAAATATGAAAGGTGGGCCTTTAGCTCAGGAATTTCAATTGGTTTTAAATAAAACCCATTTGGGGATGAGTATAGAAGAGGCTTTATTTGAAATGGAAAAGCGGATGGATCGTCAAGATGTTACTATGATGGTAGTGGCTATTAATATTTTAAAAGAAACAGGAGGTAATATTGCAGAGACCTTATCTGTTATTTCTGAAACCATTCAATCTCGGCAAAAGGTGGAAAGCAAAATCCGATCTCTTACGGCTCAAGGAACTACGCAGGCGATCATTATCTCCTTAGTGCCTTTTTTGATACTTGTAATAATGTTTTTTATGAACAGGGAGTATGCGGAATTGATGCTTGGTACGACTTTAGGCTGGATTGCTTTATTAATTATCATGGGTTTGATTATTACAGGTGGTGTTATGATGAAAAAAATTGTTACAATTAAGGTCTAAAGTATTTATGTAAGGCGATGCATTGGGGAAGATAAAAATCTTCCAAATAATAAGAAGGAGGAAAAAATGAGAAGCCGGAACCTTTTAATATTAATTAGTATTTTTATATTTGCTTTTCAAGCTCAGGGTCTCATAGATACTAAAAATGCCAACTATACTAAAACTTTTGTGGATATTGCCCTTCCGGGAGCGGGGCTTCCCCTTCTGGTGGAACGCACTTATAATTCCCGATCTCTTTATAACGGAATGTTTGGTTATGGTTGGTGTTCCAATTTAGAAACTCGCTTGGAGGTGATGCCGGACAATACGCTTATGGTAGTGGAGTGCGGAGGAGGAGCGGAAATCTCTTATGTCTCCAAGTCAGCGAAGGGAAATCGTTCACTGATGATTAAAAAAATCATGGCGGAGGTAAAAAAGAAAAAGGGGCTTTCCAGGAAATATATCAAACAGGTTGAAAGGGATTTAAAAAAGTCAGCGCTTTTACAATCGGAATTGATTCGGGCTTTTCGCTTAAAGGGAAAAGCGCAAAGTGGAGGAGTTTATCAAGCTCTGGGAAGACAAAACGACACTATTCAATTCACCGGTAATCAATATAAGCGTTTTCTTCCTAATGGCCAGATGCAATTTTTTGATAAAAAAGGACTATTTATTAAAGAAATGGATAAATCCGGGAATTGGATAAAGATACAAAGAAAAAAAGGCTTCATTGTAAAGGTTATGGACAATAAGGGAAGAAGTCTTCAGTTTAAAAGGAAAAAAGGGATTTTAAGGATAAACGGGCCTAACAAAACAAGAGCGCAATACACTATCAGTAATGATAATTTAGTAAAAGTGTTAAACAGTAAAAATGAAAAGTTTCAATATTTTTATGATAACTATCATAACTTAACCAAGACCCGTTACCCGGATAACACTTATGAAGCTCTCACCTACAATACCGATCGGGATTGGGTGGTATCGTTCCAGGATCGCCGAGGTTGTCGGGAAAAGTATAAATATGTCACCAACAGACGAAATAAAGATCATTATTGGACAGACGTGAAAAAAACATGTGGGAAAAGAGTGACCAATGTCAGTCGCTATGAATTTTGGAATAAAAAGAAAAAAGACGGGAGTAAATATTTATATCGGGCGAAGCAGGAAGTAAATGGTCAGATTGCGGATATTACTTATGACATGAAAACAGGTTCCCCTCTTTCCGTGACTCGAAATAGGATCACTGTTCGTTATGCTTATCATGCAAACGGATTTTTAAAGTCCCGTTCCGAGCCAGGCCGGAAAGTGCTTTTTTCTCAGTACAATAATAAATGTAAAAAACCCACACAGGTGGTGGTGCAATATATTCAAGGGAAAAGAGTAAGTCGTCAGGTGCGGACAGCCATTTCTTATGATCCTAAAAAGTGTCATTTAGTGATGGCAAAACAAAACAACACCGGTCGCTGGGTATCCGTGAAACGGGATCATCGTGGACGTATTAGTGAAATGCGAGATCAGAGTAAGAAAAGGATTATTGTGGCTTATAATGAAAAATACAGTAAGCCCAAAAAAATCACCCGTCCAGGGGTAGGGTCTATTCAGGTTTTTTACGATCAAAATGGGCAGGTGGATACTAGTAAAACCAGAACAAACCCTACAGTAGCGGCTCAAGTGGCCTCGGTGTTTAATGGCTTTTTGGAAATCATTTCTCCGGTCGCTTCAGATATTACTATTTAGTCTTTTTTAAAGATGGGATAGGTAAAAAATAAAGAGAAATGGAATAGTAAAAACAGGGAGAATATAATATGAAGTGGTTGGTTGTAGTTATTAGTGTTTTTTGTTTTTCCGCTTTAGCGAATGTTGTTTGTAAAGACCCTTCTAGTCAAGGGGATGAAGGCACGGAAGCTCAAGATGTTATTGCAAATTGCCGTCCTAGCGCTACAGGTTCCGCCGGAGGTGCGGTGGATAGAGGAGGTACTAGTGAAAACCCTCAAGCTACTCTAGCCAATTTAAGTGATGGTGTTGTTCCTGCTGCACCTTCTGGTGGCGGTGGTACAACAGATGCACAAACAGGTGCAGAAACTGGTTCAGCAACTGGTACGGCAGAGGATGATAGTGGTGTTGCTGATAGTGGTTCTACTAGTGGTGATGGCGGCAGCCAACAATAAAAAATGTAAAATTTATATCCTTGTTTAAAATCTAATAAAAAACCTTAGTATAAGTTTTACTTTTGATTGATATAATTTATTATTCTTGTAATCTTTTTTATTTATTAAAGGTTCTTTTCTCTATTTTTTCCTCTTCAGTTAAACTGTTTTTTTAAGATCTTTACATATTCTTAAAGAATGAATTGTTCTTTCTTTTTTTCTGTTTTTGGCCCTTTTTTTGCATCTATTTAAGATTATGAAAAAGAAAAAAAAGGTTTTAAGCCTTAATCAAAAAAAAAGATTACTTAAGTGGGAGATTCCTCATTTAGTGCAAGCTCTTAAAGAAGAGCATCAGGTTACCACTATTCATTTAATGACGGATTTAATTTTTACCTCCCATAAAACAGTTGGTTTTGTTTTTGATGGTAAAACTTTTTTTCCGATTTTTGTTAAAGAGAATTTTTTGGGACTTCTTGTATGTTTCCATTCCTTAAGTGCTTTCAAGATACAAAGGATAGAGCATTTTATTAATTCTTATATTTTGCAGGTTTTCTTAAAAATTGTATCTTTATCTGATGAAAATTCTTCGTCTATTTTAGATAAATCTCTTTCTAGTAGAGAAAAACTTCCAGAGATGGGGAATCATCCGGAAAGTGACGATTTGAAAAAGTGCAAAGGAGAAGCAAAAGATCCAGTATTGGATTTTTTGGATTTTGATTTATCTGATAAAGAAAATTTTTATTTCCCTTTAAATGAAAATCAAGAAGAAATAAAAAAATCGATTTCAGATGTAAAAGAATCTGTGTTTTCTTTTAGGAAGAGAAAATGGAAAAACTTAAGCTCGGGGAATACAGAGAAGAAAAATAAAACTTTTTTTCCTATTTTAGTGGAAAAGGAAAAGCAAAACAGACTTTTAAAAACCGCTTATTCGCTTTATTTAAAAAGTTCTTGTTTTGCTTTTTTAACAGCGGAGGATTTCGAGTGGAAAGATAATATCTTTCAAGAGTTGAATGGAATTTTTGTGTGTATTCCTTCTTTTCATAACTTATCTTTTTTTCAAAAAGACATCCTTACTCAGGCTCTTTTGCAAAAGAAGCTTTCTTGTCCTATGGTCTTGGGAGTGGAGGAAAAAAAAAGCTTACCTCCTGACTGTCAAAAACTATTTCATACTTTTACTTGATCTATTCTATCGTTTTTTAAAGTTTAAGATTTTATTGTTTTAAATTGATAAATAAAATCTCTCAAGTCAAAGCCGGATCAAAAGTTCAAACATGCGTTGAACTGCACTGTCATTCCGAACTTGATTCGGAATCCAGTGATGTCACAAGCATTTTTTGGATTCCGGCTTTCGCCGGAATGACAAGGCTATGCCGGAATAACAATATCAAATTCGGAATGACAATGAAGGATCAAAACGGGTAAAGTATTAACATGGAAAGATCTTCTAACTTAAATAAAAAAATGTTTTTGAAATCAGCATTAAATACAAAACAGTATAAAGAGCTGTCTTTAACTCCGGAAGGCAGTGACAGGAAATACACCCGTATTGAATTCGGAGATACTTCTTTCATACTAGCTGAGTCCTCTTTAGAGCAGCAGGCCCTTTTTTCCAAAAGACTTGAGGATTTTTCTTTAGCTGGTTTAAATGTTCCGCGGTTAAAAGATCAAGATAGCAAAAATGGTTTTTTATTACTGGAGGATTTAGGAGATCAGAGTTTGGAAAAAGAAGTTTTAAAAAACCCGGAGTTTCCCAAAAAATATTATTTATTGGCTTTGAATCAAATAATAAAAATTCTAGCTAGTCCGTCAATGGCCTTATCTGTTTTTAGTTCCGGGAGATTTTTTGATGAAATGAAATCGAGTGAAAAATATTTAATAAATAGTTTTTTTAAATTAAAACTAAAGAAAAAGGATCAGAAAAATTATTTAATAGAATGGGAACAAATTTGTAACACATTAAGATCTTTTTCCTTAAAGCCGGCCCATAGGGATTATCACAGTAGAAACCTCTTTATTAAAAACAAAGATATTTATCTAATAGATTTTCAGGATGCGGCTTTATTTCCCCGTTTTTATGATTTGGTTAGTCTTTTATATGATGTTTATGTAAAAATAAATGTTGATGAAAGAAGAGATTTATTAGATCACTTTATTTTAAATAGTGATCTTTCAACTATAGAAAATAAGAAAGTCTTGGAAGAGGAAATTCGTATTACAGCTATACAAAGGCTTTTTAAAGCTTGTGGCAGTTTTGCCGGCTTTTACTTTATAAAAAAACAGGATAGTCATTTAAAATACATTTTGCCGGCTTTAAAACTTTTAGAGGAATTACTGGAGGAGCAAAGCACTTATCCGGCTTTTTTATCTCTGATACAGGATTTACGGAAGTAGTGTACTTCTTCTGGATTCCCGCCTGCGCGGGAATGACAAACACGCGGGAATGACAAAGCTACGCCGGAATGACGAGGCTATGCCGGAATAGTGAAAGCCATCAAAATGGCTTTCAGCTTACAGGAGTGGCATTTGTGTTCAGTTGAAAATCTTTAAAGCTGGAAGTAGTGTGGATATGAATAAAAAATTTGCCGGAAATAAAAAAGCTTTTTTACTTTGTGCGGGAAAAGGCACACGATTTTATCCTCACACTCATATTCTTCCTAAGGTTTTATTGCCTTTTTTAAATTTACCTTTAGTTGCTTACAATATGTATTTGTTAAAAGTTTTAGGAGTAAGTGAGTGGGCGGCTAACACTCATGTTCATTCTGATTTTTTACAAAGCGGATTAAAAAAGCAAGCTCAAATAATGGGTATGGAACAACCTGTGCTAAGTTATGAAAACATTCTTTTAGGTTCCGCTGGCGGGCTTTTTAAACTTCGGAATTTTTTTGAAAAGGAAGAACATTTTTTTTATCTCAACGGGGATAGCTTTATTTGGTTAAATCAAGCAAGTGATTTACAGGATTTTTATAAACTTCATTTGGAAAGTGGCGCTCTGGCTAGCTTTTTAGTGTGCCCTGCGGATAAAACAAAGGGAGTTATTTGGGCCGATAAAAAAACGGGAGAGATTTGTTCTTTTTTAAAGAAACCGGTTATGGAAAATAAAAATGTAAAAGCTTATGATTTTTCCGGCTTGGCGGTTTTCTCTAACAAAATTTTTAAAGAGATAAAACCTGTGGATTTTCATATTTTTAAAGATGTATTGGAAGCTTTTACTTCCCAAAGGCGAATGGAATATATAAAATCCTGTCTTCGTGTGCATTCCGTCTCTTCTTTAAAATTATTGGATATGAATCAAGAAGACACTTATTTACAAGCTACAGAAAAAGCGCTTTCTTTTTTAAGAGATGGAAGAAACTTTGTGCCTTCTTTTTTGCACAATGCTTTAAACTTTTGTTCTCCGGACTGGCGGGTTTTTGAAGGAGAGAATTACTTTTCCGCCTCGCCGGTTAACAATCCACCGGAAAGTAAAAAAAATATTTTATTTTGCGGAAGGTTTGTTAAAAATTTGGAAAAACTTTTCGTTAAAAATTTTGCGGTGGTGGGGGATCACTGTTCTTTTGATTCTTCTTTGTGTATGGATCGTTCGGTTTTAGGAAAGACTTTGTCTTTAAATCGCAGTCTGGAAAATACTTTTTTGTTGGAAAAGTAGTTTAGAACTTTTACTGGATTCCAGATCAAAGCCTGCCCCCGCGAAAGCGGTGGGTCCGGAAGGACGAGGCTACGCCGGAATGACGAGGCTATGCCGGAATGATGAATTTATTTACCTATTTCAATAAAATGTTGTCTTTTTCTTTTCGCTTGATATCTTCTGTGGATTATTTCAAAAATATTATCCTGGCTCACACCTACCCGATTTTTCCCGTGTTTTACGGACATACCGGCCATGTTAGAAAGGTCTTTTCCTCCACCACTTCCGCCAGCACTGCTTTGACCTGGGCCAAGAGAAGCCATGAGATTTTTTCCACCACCGGAACCTTTTGCATAGCCGGAAAAGCCTCCCCCTCCTACACCGCTTTTACCACTGCTTCCTCCAGCGTCGCCGAGTATTCCATCTCCGGCACTTGTTGCTCCTCCGGA